>NZ_JADQBH010000268.1:24890-59248 GCF_016278715.1 Marinilabilia sp.
AGAAAAGCCAAAAGAAGATAATAGTAATGGCGAGGTAGCTCAGCTGGTTAGAGCGCATGATTCATAATCATGAGGTCGGCGGTTCAAGCCCGCCTCTCGCTACGAAGGGTTAGAACTTAAAAGTTTTAACCCTTTTTTAATTGAAAAAACCTATCCCCATGTCCCACTACGTTTACATTCTTTACAGCACTTCGCGGGACGGGTATTATATCGGAAGCACCTCGGATGTTGAAGAGCGCTTAAAACGTCACAATTCCGGAGCTACGCCCTCCACGAAGGGCGGTCGTCCCTGGAAAATTGTTTATAGGGAAGAATTGGAGTTTCAAAGGTTCTTCGAATGGTCATAAAAAGGCGATTTGGTGATATTCAGGCTTTAATTAGTTTGCGTTAAGCCGCTTTGGCCACTCTTTTACTTAGTTTAAGGCAGTATTCAGGGTATTCGGTCATATCGGTATGTTCGATAATATTAGGCATTCCCAAAGTGATAGTATGGAGAAGAAATGAGAGGAGGTGGATGAATTTATGTTGCATGCAAAAAGTGTGTATGTTTAGGAGCAAAGTGGATCGGAGGGGTGCATGAAATGTTCATCTGTTTAAGGAGAACTGCAAACATTTATCAGCCCTGCAGGAAATTGATCCAACAGGGCTGGCAAATTAAAAATCAAACTTTTTGAGGCCAGTCCTACTTCTTAAAAATCAGCCATAAAGCGTGAATCAAGCCTGGCAGAAATCCAAGAATAGTTAAAAGCACATTGATCCAGAAATGCTTTGTGATGCCAACTTGCATTGCCGCACCTACGGGGGGCAGAATGATAGCAAAAATAACTTTTAAGATATCCATAAGAACAACTTTTATGGTTTGTACCAAAGATAATAAAAAGGAATCACTGTTAGCTTGGAATTCAAAAAGGTGAAATTTAATGTGGATTTCCTGGCATTAGACACAGGGGTTGAGAGTTGAAATTTTATTGGGTATTTTTAGATTGTCATGAGGTTGGACAAATTAATCAGGTAAGTTGAATTTAAAAGGGGGGTAATCGCAATTATTCTCTTAAGTGTTCACTAAAAAAATGAAAAACCATGACCACATTTGAGATAATCATTTTCGTTTTTTCTTGTGTTTTTATTGTCGCTACTTTTGCATCCATGGTACGGAGGAGTCATTGGTGGTATCGTGTGTTTGATTTTCCTCGGTTGCAAATCTGGATTTCTTTACTTTTGCTTTTGATAGCGGGTGTGTTCGTTTTTACCTTTCGTTCCGCAGTGCAGTTTTACATTATTGGATTTTTGCTGGTGAGTCTGGGATATCAGACTTATCGGATTTTTCCATATACCATCTTTTACAAGAAACAGGTTCACCGGGCTAAATCATGGAAAGAGGATGAAACGCTTTCTATTCTCATTAGTAATGTGAAAAAAGAGAATCGTTCTTCTAAAAAGTTGATTGCGTATGTAAAGTCGTTGAAGCCTGACATCTTCCTGGCGCTTGAGTCGGATATGTGGTGGCAACATCAATTTGAAACCATAGAAGCTGATTTCGTTTCCACGGTTAAAATCCCACTTGAAAACAAATATGGAATGCATTTGTATTCCAGAAAAAAATTAATTGATCCCAAAGTTAAGTATCTTGTTGTCGAGGACATACCTTCAATCGAAGCAGAAATCAATTTAAAAAATGGAAGTCGGGCCCGTATCTTTTGTTTGCATCCCAAGCCGCCCAGTCCTACTGAAAGTAAAACATCCATCAATCGGGATGCCGAACTGCTACTTGTGGCCGACAAGTTAGATGTCAAAAAAGAATCAATTTTAGTTTTTGGAGATTTAAATGATGTAGCCTGGTCGCGTACGACAACACTATTCCTTAAAGTCAGCAGGTTACTGGATCCCCGAAAGGGAAGAGGTTTTTTTAGTACCTTCCATGCCGGATATTTATTTCTTAGATGGCCTTTGGACCACATTTTTCATACCGATGATTTTAAGCTTGTTGTGATGAAACGGCTTGGGAATGTGGGTTCCGATCATTTCCCTGTATATTCAAAATTGCAATATAAACCCGGGGCGGCTGCGCATCAGGAAAAATCCGGCCCGGTGGATGAGGCTGAAAAAGAGCGGAAAGAGGAAAAAATCAACCATGCTGATATTTAACGAACTTAGGAAAAACTAATAAAAAAGGACCTGCTGTTAGGCAAGTCCTTTTAATGAATATTATCTTTTTTGAAAGAAACGCTCCTACGCTAAAGCTTCGGAGAGTGAATGTGGAGCTGCGGGGAATCGAACCCCGGTCCAGACAAGGAAGCCATAAGCTTTCTACATGCTTAGTCGCTTCTTGATTGTCGGGTCAGGTGAGGGTAGCGACACCCGAACAAGACCTTATCTCCTTCATTTCACCTCAGGCACGGAGCGGGCCTCAGGCTAGTTTCGGTTTACCTGCACCTTCTAATCGGATAGCCCCGAAACGACGGCATCCGGAAGATGTCTCGTCCCGGCCCCTAGGACCGGGATTAAGCCTAACCTACTGTTATTCGGTTACGCAGCAAGAGCGTAGTTGTTTTCGCCAGTTATAAAGTTTGAGTCCTGGGATTTACGAGCCAGCTACACAACGCTCGGCATGCTTACTTACCACTTTGCCTCACTGTCAAATCCATGTCAGCCCCGTTGGGGGAGTGGTTTTAATAGACTTGCAAAGATAATGCCTTTTTGTGGTTTCCCAATAGGAACCTTCTAAAACTTTCCGCAAAGGGATTTCATCCCTTAAACCCTGAGCCCGATTAAAGTTTTGTAAGGTTTTGACCTTCCGAAACCAACAAAAACTTATTACAAGACAAAAAAAAATATTTCTGGATTATTGCTACACCAGCATTGTTCAAGCAAGTTTGACACTACTTTCGCTAAACGCAATAATTATTTCATGATTATTGCTACGTTCGACAATATTCAAGCAAGCTTGATATTGTTCTCTCTTATCGCAATAATCCAAGACTGAGCCAGCTTTCGCTTTATAAACTACAGTTCTTTCATCGTAATCGTTAAGATTCATCTTGCTTGCTGCGGGCACGAGAATTAAACAGAGACGATTTTACAATAAAACAACCTTGTTTTTAGACTTACCTGCCAAGGTCGGTTCCCTTTCAAGATCGTCAATTCTTTTAAAATAAATGTTTTGGACAGATTATTCTTTTACCAATTATTTTTAAGTGGTTTCCCCATATAAAAAATTACTTCTTCAAATCAGAAATAGTTTTTACAGGGTCATCCGACTTAAAGATAGAACTTCCAGATACCAGAACATCAGCACCTGCCTGGTAAAGCTGTGCCGAATTGTCAGTCGATATGCCGCCATCGACTTCAATGAGTGCTTTACTGTTCTTTTTTTCTATGAGGTTTCTGAGTTGGTCAACTTTGGCGTAAGTGTTTTGTATAAATTCCTGTCCTCCGAAACCGGGATTAACCGACATGATAAGTACTAAATCAACCATTTCGATGATGTCTTCAAGGAGCAATACCGGTGTGTGTGGATTAAGGGTAACGCCTGCCTGCATTCCTGAATTGTGAATCTCCTGTACGGTGCGATGGAGGTGCGTGCTTGCCTCGTAATGCACATTGAGAAAATCGGCACCAGCATCCCGAAAAGCAGTGATGTATTTTTCGGGTTGAACAATCATAAGATGCACATCCAGCGGTTTAAGGGCATGTTTTTTAATGGCTTCTACCACCGGTACTCCAAAGGAAATGTTGGGGACAAATACACCATCCATAATATCGAGGTGAAACCAGTCTGCTTCACTGCGATTTACGATATCAATGTCTTTTGAAAGATTGGAGAAATCAGCTGCCAGCAGAGATGGCGCAACCATTTTTTTCATCGTAGAGTTGATTTTTTTTTTGTTTTCTGTAAAAGATAAGAGACGTACAAAGGTACGCCTCTTCTGGAAAATATAAGTTTATTCTTTTTTGTTTTTCTAAGATTTTGCTTGGAATATCTCTATTAAAGCAATGGGAAACCTAAACCCAGAAACTCCGGTATAGGGGATTAGGCAATTAGGGATTAGATGTTTAATTCAAAACTCCCCACATTTACCCCTTAACCTCTTTAGGTTGAGCTCACCTCTAAACATGAAGGGGGGAGCCACTATCCCGCAAAAATAACTCAAAACATGGAACCCCAAACCCCAAACTCATCAGTCATCATTAATAAAGTTTTTCAAAATGCGGCTCCTGTATGTGTGTTTTAATCTTTTAATTGCTTTTTCTTTGATTTGGCGCACCCGTTCTCTGGTAAGGTTGAATAGCTTTCCAATTTCCTCAAGCGAGTAGGGAGGTTCCCCATTCAATCCGTAATAAAGTTTGATAATATCTGCTTCTCGGGCTGACAGGGTGGACAGCGATCTCTCGATTTCTTTTTTGAGAGAATTGTCCAATAGGTCAGCATCCGGGCTCACAGAGTCGGAGGCCAACAAAACATCGTAAAGGGTGTTTTCCTCATCAGGCTTAAGGGGAGCATCCATAGAAATATGGCGATTCGAGACTTTAAGCGCCTCCTTTACATCCTTGGGAGCCATTTCGAGAATATCCCCAATTTCTTCGGGGGTAGGTTCTCTTTGAAACTCCTGCTCCAGACGGGCAAAAGCATTGTTCACTTTATTGACGCTTCCAATTTTATTTAGCGGAAGACGAACGATTCGGGCCTGCTCGGCCAAAGCCTGCAAAATGGATTGACGAATCCACCATACCGCATAAGAGATGAATTTGAATCCACGTGTCTCATCAAAACGTTGAGCCGCTTTAATCAGGCCTAAATTCCCTTCGTTAATAAGATCCGGCAGACTGAGTCCCTGGTTCTGATATTGTTTGGCAACAGAAACCACAAATCGTAAATTCGCATTAAATAAGCTGTCCAAGGGCTTTTTCGTCACCCTGTCGGATTTTTTTTGCCAGAGCTACTTCTTCTTCAGCTGAGATTAGTGCAACTTTCCCAATTTCGTGGAGGTACTTGTCAAGTGAAGGGGATTCCCGGTTGGTAACTTGTTTAGTTATTTTCAGTTGTCTCATAAAACCTGGTTAGATTGTTTAGGGAATGTAATATTAACAAAAAACTTTGTTGGGTGTTTAGTTGTGACGCTTTTTTTGATAAATTTATTCTTGAAAATCAAGGATATTCGTTGTGCTTAAACGGAAGACTCAAAATACCTGTTATACAAAATGCTTTTGGTTGCTTCGCAGAATTTTGCGACTGAACCTCTCAACTGTCTTTTTGTTTTCACCCTTAAAATCAACGTTCAATGTATCGAATAGTTTTAAGACCGTTTTGGGTTTCCAGGAGAGACCTAACAACCATCTTTGTTGTGTCGATAATAAAACAAACCTGAGGGTATTGTTTGTGGCGTGAATTTTGACTCGTTATCCTGCTGAAAACTTGACGAAGGTTTACAAATAGAACTGTTTCTGAGGTGATGAGCAGATGTTTCTTTGCCGATGGGGTAAATATGTAAACTGTTCGTCACAGGACAATGCAAACTCCTTGCTTTCTAATCAGGTACTGTTGCTTCAGGGTGAAAGAACATTTGCACATTAAAGATTAATGCTGTATGTTTGCAAAAAAAATAAGCCATCCCGGACAACCATTCGTTCGTTGCTTCCGGTTATTAACTTTTATTAGTTTAATCCATTCTTTTTCTTTGTGTTGCAGTTTACATTAATCTGAGGGACAAAGTTCGAACTAAATAAAATCCAATTTACATATTAAAGTTATTAGTGTATATATATGCTTGATATTCTGGAATTAAACAACAAGAAACTTGTTGAGTTGCGTCAAATAGCCAAAGATCTTGGTATTAGACGCGTTGAATCGTTTAAAAAACAAGACCTGGTTTACAGGATCCTTGATGAACAGGCCATTCAGGAGTCTGAAAAAAGAAAGAAACCTGAGAATACCAAAAGAAATGATGAGCCTGCAAAAAACGAGAAACGTCCCAGACGTGGACGACCACCTAAAAAAGTAGCCGAGGGGCGGAATGGGGATCAAAAACAACCCGAAGCCATCAAGGAAGAGCCCAGAAGGGAAGAGGTGAAAAGGGAAGGGGTCAAAAAGGTGCACCAGCAACCCCGGAAAGAGAAATCTGAAGAGGTGAAAGAGAAGCGGCAGCCGGTTGCTCAGAATGAAAAAGCGGAGCAGCCCAGGACCTTTGAAAAAAAGGTTGAAGAAAAAACGGGTGTTGAGAATGAGAAGACAGAGCAGGGTAACGAAACTTCTGCTCAACCATCAAATCAGCAGCCTAAAAATGATAATGCTCGTCCTGACCAGCAGCAACCCCGCAAACAGCAGGGTAAATGGCAGCAGCGCGAGAAACAGCCACATCCACATCAGCGCAAGCATCAGGACAAACAAAACCAGCAGGAGAACTTCAACGATAAGGCTTTTGAATTTGAGGGTATCGTTTCTGCCGCAGGTGTTCTGGAAATTATGCCCGATGGTTACGGATTCTTGAGATCTTCTGATTACAATTATTTCAATTCTCCCGATGATATTTATGTCTCCCAGTCACAAATTAAATTGTTTGGGCTGAAAACCGGTGATACCGTTGAAGGAAGCATTCGTCCACCCAAAGAGGGTGAGAAGTATTTTCCTTTGATTAAGGTGGAATCAATTAATGGTCGTACACCTGATTTTGTAAGGGATAGGGTCCCTTTTGATCACCTGGTGCCTGTTTTCCCCGATGAGAAATTTAATCTCACCGACGGTCCTTTCAGTAATATTTCGTCCCGTGTTGTGGATATGTTTGCTCCCATTGGTAAGGGACAGCGTGGATTGATTGTGGCACAGCCAAAAACGGGTAAAACCGTATTGCTGAAAGATGTGGCCAATGCCATTGCTTCTAATCATCCCGAAGTTTACATGATGATATTGCTTATTGATGAGCGTCCCGAGGAAGTTACGGACATGGCCCGTAGTGTGAGAGCTGAAGTGATTTCTTCGACTTTCGATGAGCCCGCAGATCGTCACGTGAAAGTTGCCAATATTGTTCTTGAGAAAGCTAAAAGACTGGTAGAGTGTGGACATGATGTGGTTATCTTGTTGGACTCTATTACTCGTCTGGCTCGCGCATATAACACCGTTTCGCCTGCATCAGGTAAGGTGCTTTCGGGTGGTGTGGATGCCAATGCCCTGCACCGTCCCAAGCGTTTCTTTGGTGCTGCGCGTAATATTGAGGGTGGTGGTTCACTGACCATTCTGGCTACTGCACTTACCGATACCGGTTCCAAGATGGACGATGTGATCTTTGAAGAATTTAAAGGTACAGGTAATATGGAGCTTCAGCTCGACCGTCGTTTGTCCAACAAGCGTATTTATCCTTCTGTGGATATCAATGCTTCCAGTACTCGTCGCGAAGAGTTGTTGATGGATAAAGAAACTATGAACCGTATCTGGATTTTGCGCAATTACCTGTCGGATATGAACCCGATAGAAGCGATGGAATTCCTGAAAGACAGAATGCTGAAAACCCGATCGAATGAAGAGTTTTTGGTGTCGATGAATGATGGATAGAGGTTAGTGAGTAGATAATAGTCAGTAGATGAGGAACTTGCTTTTAGTTTTTCGTCTAACTGCCTAGATTACAGATATATAAATAGAGAAGGTCGCCTGATGGCGGCCTTTTTTATGGAAGATAAACTTTGAGTAGTGGGTTACAACATAAAAACCCTCTTCCGAAACTTCTCTACCTCCTCTGCAATTGCATCCACTTGTGCCGAATTAATAATAGGTGTGGTTTGGGTTTGTTGGTATGTGGTTTCATTGCCCTCCATGTCATAAGTTTTTTGGGGCTTTCCAATCTTTTCCGTTTTTATTTCAATAGCGAATAATTTCGTTTTTAATGGTTGAAGTGCTTTCAGTATCTCTTTCACTTCGTTGTTCTTTTCGAACTTAATTAACCAGGTTTCCAGTATTTCGAGACAAATTTGCTGATCGCCAAGTCTGAGCATCAGTGTTTCGTCCTGGTGCGTTTGTGCATAGTGGTTCAGGAGGTGCAAACCTTCCGTCCAGGCGCCCAGAACCATGAAGAGGCCGGTTTCAATTCTTTGAGGGTTTAGCAATTCACGTTCCATCCCATAAATCTGCAAAGTGCTTATCATCAGAAGGTAGTCTGCTTCCTTTTTGGAGATAGAGGAAGAGGCAATATCTTTTAAAGATTCAAAATCGAAAAATTGTGACAGGTAAAGGGCATTTGAAAGTAATCGGATTTGATTAAGTGGCCTGATGGTTGAAGATTGCTGCTTAAAACAACTGATAGACATGAGGTCGGCCCCGATTCCCCCCATTGCCAGCGCTTTTTTCTTTGAAGTGTGGTATTTGGCGATATCGGTGTTGAGCAGAATGGTAGTCCGAGAATTTGATGGCCGATGCAATTTCTGTAGGAGAGGCAATATTGGAGGCCATCATCTGAGCGGTCTTGGAGAGTTCTTTTTAAACCACATTAGAAACAAAACATAAGAAAATAAAGAGATTTTTATCTATAATAAGCACTTTGTGTTTTGTTAGATGAAAGAACAAAGAAGATATGGAAAAGGGACTTTGAATTTATACTCAGAAGAAAAAAAAGAAGTATTGGGGGGATGTCGGGTTACATTCATGATGAAATTAGGTTTTGATAAATCTTGAGTAAAACAATAATAATCAATTTTGTGAATAATTCAAAATCAATTGGTGAAGTTTCCGGGTCAGTTGATTTTACTGGTCTTTCAATTACCCACTATCTTTACTAAATATAAATAACAATCAAGTGGTTAAAATGTAATCTGCATATTGCAAAAACCAAAAACCATTGTTTAAATTTGCCAACAAATCCTAATAGTTTTGATGCAGGCATTTATAAAAACACACCGTTATTTATTGGAACACTTAAGTGTTCCTGTACATCGTCATTTGCTCGATTATATCGATTGGGACCATCGTCTCATTGGTATTCAGGGTGCTCGTGGTGTGGGCAAAACTACTTTTCTACTCGATTATGCCAAAGCATTTTATGGCAATTCTAAGTCTTGCCTGTATGTAAATCTGAACAATCTTTATTTTTCAGAAATTAGTGTTGTCGCTTTTGCTGATGAATTTAGAAAAACCGGAGGAAAAATACTTTTGCTCGATCAGGTTTATAAATATCCTAACTGGGCAGATGAATTAAGATATTGTTACGACCATTTCGAGGATCTGAAAATAGTTTTCAGCGGTTCGCCACTGATGCGTTTGGATGAAGAGAATGCGGAACTGGAAGGATGCGCCAAGGTGTATAATCTGGAGGGGTTTACATTCAGAGAATTTCTGAATCTAAAAACCGGAAATGATTTTCAACCGGTTACCTTGGAGCAGTTGCTGAATAACCATCAGGAAATTGCCGAGGGAATTGTAGAAAAAGTACGGCCACTGGCTTATTTTACCGATTACCTCCATCATGGTTATTATCCCTTCTTTTTGGAGAAGCGCAATTACCTGGAAAACCTGTTGAAAACCATCAATCTGGTGCTGGAAATTGACATCAGTTACCTGCAACAAATTGAACTGAAATATCTTCCTAAACTCCGGAAATTGCTTTATATGGCAGGTAAATCTGCCCCTTTTCAGCCCAATATAAGTCGTTTGAGCAATGAGGTGGAAACCAGCAGAGCAACGGTTATGAATTATCTGAACTACCTGCGTCAGGGACGTTTGATAAATCTGTTGTACGAAGAGACTTTTGACCCATTGAAAAAACCTTCCTGCGTGTATATGCAAAATCCCAATCTGGTGTATTCGGTTGCAAGAGGAAATGAGGTGGAAATGGATGTGCTGCATAAAACATTTTTTTACAATCAGCTGGGGTATCTGAACAAAGTGAATTACAGTTCTGATGCCGATTTTTTGGTCAACGGGGACAAGCCATTTTACATCGGAGGCCGGAATATTGAGAAAAAAAGCCAAAATAAGGAAGGATATTTTGCCCGCGATATGGTTGAGGTTGGTTCAGAAAATCAGATTCCACTATGGTTATTTGGCTTTTTGTTTTAAGAGTCTTAAATTGAATAGTCCCGGAAAAAAAACAACACGGGTTTGGAATAGCAGCATTTAAGGAACAGATTAGAATATTGAATTATATGGTGTTAACAAGAAAACTAAGGTTTTCAGTCTTTGCTAAGAAAGCACCAAATACAAGGCATGAAAAGTTTTTGAATTCAAGGAGTTTATTATCGTAAAAGACTGATTCAAAAACAAAAATACCACAGTGGTTGGTGTTTTATTGCAAAGACTATATATGATGATTTTTTAAACAATAAGGAGAACAGACAAATGGTTAAAAACAAGAAGTTCATTACCTGTGACGGGAACTACGCTGCAGCTCACGTAGCATATATGTTTAGTGAGGTAGCAGCAATCTATCCCATCACTCCGTCTTCCAACATGGCTGAAAACGTCGATGAGTGGGCAGCCAACGGACGGAAAAACATCTTTGGGGAAACTGTGAAAGTTGAAGAGATGCAGTCGGAAGCCGGTGCTGCCGGTGCCGTACACGGATCGCTTCAGGCTGGCGCGCTTACCTCTACATTTACTGCCTCGCAGGGATTATTGCTGATGATTCCTAACATGTACAAGATTTCCGGTGAATTATTGCCCGGTGTTTTCCATGTGAGTGCACGTAGTTTGGCAGCTCAGGCGTTGTCTATTTTTGGCGATCACAGTGACGTTATGTCAACGCGTCAAAGTGGTTTCGCGATGCTGGCAACGGGAAGTGTTCAGGAAGTGATGGATCTGGCTGGTATTGCTCACCTGGCTGCCATCAAAAGCCGCATTCCTTTTCTTCATTTCTTTGACGGATTCCGTACTTCTCACGAAATTCAGAAGATTGAGGCCATCGAACAAGACGAACTGGAAAAACTCCTTGACCGGGATGCATTGAAAAAATTCCGAGACAATGCACTCAACCCCGAACATCCGGTTACCCGTGGTACTGCTCAGAACCCTGATATTTACTTCCAGTCGCGCGAGGCTTCCAACTCATTCTACGATGCCATTCCTGATATCGTGGCCGATTATATGGACAAGATTTCTGAAATTACCGGTCGTAAGTATCGTCCTTTCGATTATTATGGTGCCGATGATGCAGAACATGTGGTAATCGCCATGGGATCTGTTACCGATACCATTAAGGAAACTGTTGATTATCTGAATGCCAATGGAGAAAAAGTTGGTTTGATTGCTGTACACCTGTACCGCCCATTTTCTGCCAAATATTTCTTTGAGGCATTCCCGAAAACCACTAAGCGAATTGCCGTTCTTGACCGTACCAAAGAACCCGGTGCCAACGGTAACCCGCTTTATCTTGACATCCGTGACCTTTTCTACGGAAAAGAAAATGCCCCCATTGTGGTTGGTGGTCGCTACGGATTGTCTTCAAAAGACACTACTCCTGCTCAGATTATTTCAGTATTCGAAAACCTGAAAATGAATGAGCCCAAGAACGATTTCACAGTAGGTATCGTTGACGATGTGACTTTCAAGTCATTGCCAATGAACGAGGAGATTAATCTTGCGCCAAAAGGAACCTTTGCCGGTAAGTTTTATGGTTTGGGTTCTGACGGTACTGTTGGTGCCAACAAGAACTCTATTAAAATTATTGGAGAAAACACCGATAAGTTTGCTCAGGCTTATTTTGCCTACGACTCCAAAAAGTCCGGTGGAATCACCATTTCTCACTTGCGATTTGGAGATGAGACTATTCGCTCGCCTTATCTGGTAAACACACCTGATT
Organism: Marinilabilia sp.; assembly: GCF_016278715.1. Lineage (GTDB taxonomy): Bacteria > Bacteroidota > Bacteroidia > Bacteroidales > Marinilabiliaceae > Marinilabilia. The sequence continues at coordinate 36,665 of NZ_JADQBH010000268.1, forward strand.
TTGTAGCTTGTCACGTGCCTTCTTACCTTGGCAAATATGACATGCTCAAAGGGCTGAAAAAAGGAGGAACTTTTCTTTTGAACAGTACCTGGGACGAAGAAGAGACCAAAAATCGTATCCCGGCTGATATGAAAAAATATATGGCTGAGAACCATATTAAATTTTATATTATCAACGCCACCAAGATTGCTCAGGAAATTGGGCTGGGCAACCGGACAAATACCATCATGCAATCGGCTTTCTTTAAGATTGCTGAGGTAATTCCTTACGATCAGGCTGTTGAGCAAATGAAGAAGTTTATTGTTAAGTCCTTCGGAATGAAAGGAGAGGACATCGTTAACATGAACTATAAAGCTGTTGAACAAGGGGGAGATGTAACTCAGATTGAAGTTCCTGTCGACTGGGCAAATGCTCAGGCTGAGGCTGCAACCAACGGGAAAGAAGTACCCGAATTCATCAGTAAAATTGTATTCCCCATCAATGCTCAAAAAGGAGACGATCTTCCTGTAAGTGCATTTAAGGGACGCGAAGATGGTACTTTCCCCGCCGGTACTACCGCTTACGAGAAGCGTGGTATTGCTGTGGACGTGCCCGAGTGGCAGATGGACAACTGTATTCAGTGTAATCAGTGTGCTTATGTATGTCCTCACGCAGCTATCCGCCCTTTCTTGTTGGATGAGGAAGAAATGGCCAATGCACCCGAAGGAACAGAGGCTAAGAAAGCCAACGGTAAAGGTTTCGACGGACTGCAGTTCCGTATTCAGGTGAGTATACTCGACTGTACCGGTTGTGGCAACTGTGCCGATGTTTGTCCTTCCAAAGAGAAGTCACTGATTATGAAATCGCTTGACTCTCAGATGGAAGAAGAAAAGCGTTGGGATTACATGGCTGAAAAGGTGACCATCAAAGATACCATCACTCCCAAAACTACCAATCTTAAGGCTTCTCAGTTTGCCAAGCCTTTGTTTGAGTTCTCCGGAGCTTGTGCCGGTTGTGGTGAAACTCCTTATATCAAGCTGATTACCCAGTTGTTTGGCGACCGCATGATGGTAGCTAATGCTACCGGATGTTCTTCTATCTACGGTGGCTCTGCACCAGCAACTCCTTACTGTACAAACGCTGAAGGACAGGGGCCCGCATGGGCTAACTCACTGTTCGAAGACAACGCTGAATATGGTATGGGTATGGCTGTTGGTGTTGACAAATTACGTGACCGTATCGAACGTCTCATGAATGAGAATATGTCGGCGGTTACTGCTGATACCAAAGCTGCTTTTGAAGCATGGATTGAAGCCAAGCAGGATGGGGAGAAAACCCGCGAAGTTTCCAAGGCTGTTATTAAAGCACTGGAAAATGAGAAAAACCCTGTCGCCGTGGAAATTCTTGCTCTTAAAGATTACCTGGTGAAGAAATCTGTATGGGTATTTGGTGGTGACGGATGGGCTTACGACATTGGTTACGGTGGACTGGATCACGTAATTGCTTCAGGTCGCGATATCAATATTCTGGTGATGGATACCGAGGTTTACTCTAATACCGGAGGGCAGGCTTCCAAGTCAACTCCAGTTGGTGCTGTTGCAAAGTTTGCCGCAGCAGGTAAAACTATCCGTAAGAAAGACCTCGGTCTGATGGCTACAACTTATGGTTACGTTTATGTAGCTCAGGTCTCAATGGGAGCCAATCAGAACCAGTATTTCAAAGCTTTGAAAGAAGCTGAGGCATATCCTGGACCTTCTATTATTATTGCTTACTCTCCATGTATCAATCATGGTCTGAAGGCTGGAATGGGAGCTGCTCAGGCTGAAGGGAAAAAAGCCGTTGAGAGCGGATACTGGCACTTGTATCGCTACAACCCATTGTTGGAAGCCGAAGGAAAGAATCCTTTCCAGCTCGATTCAAAGGAGCCGGATTGGAGTAAATTCCAGGATTTCCTCAAAGGTGAAGTCAGGTACACCGCTTTGATGAAGTCGTTCCCCGAGCAGGCAAAAGAACTGTTTAAAGCTGCTCAGGAGAATTCTAAATGGCGTTACAATACCTATAAGCGTTTTGCCGCCATGGCTTACGATGCTGAATAAGCATAAACATTATAGTTTTTTGAAAGGCAGTCTCGTTTGGGGCTGCCTTTTTTAATTGCTTTCCAGATGAACTTTTTTTGAATAGTCCACCCAAATTTATTAACTTGAAATGCAAAACTTAATGAAAGTTGTCATTTAAGTTTTGTTGTCGTTTTTTCAACAAAACAGACATTAGTCTTGTTAATAAATCAGATGTCATAAATTATTAATCATGAAAATGAAGCCTGAGAATATGGATCTATCTACACATTACATGGGGATTCCCCTGAAAAACCCCTTAATTATTGGTGCCAGTAATCTGGTGACTGATAAGGAAATGGTCAAAAAACTGGAAGATGCAGGCGCATCAGCCATTGTTTACAAATCACTGTTCGAAGAACAAATAAATCTGGAAACGGCTGAGCTGGAAGAGGATTTGCATGAATATGATGAACGGAATGCTGAAATGATTGACCTCTTTCCTAAGGTGGAGCATTCGGGCCCCAGGGCTCATTTGATGGCTGTTAAGGAGCTGAAGGAATCAGTTTCCATTCCCGTTATTGCTAGTCTGAATTGTATTTATGATTCTACATGGGAGGAGTATGCAGAGCTTCTCGCCTCTACCGGGGTTGATGGTTTGGAGCTCAATTTCTACAGTACTATTACCGATGCCAACAAAACTCCTCAGGAGATTGAAAGCACCAGAATTGAGATTCTTAAAAGAGTTAAAAGGAAGGTCCAAATTCCTGTTTCTGTTAAGTTGAGTCCTTTTTATACCAACGCATTAGAGTTTATCAACAGGTTAAGTGAAGATGGAGCTGAAGCTTTCGTTCTGTTCAACCGCTTGTTTCAACCGGATATTAATATCTGGCAAGAGGAGTTTGAAATGCCTTACAATCTGAGTCATAAAGGTGATAGCCGCTTGTCTCTGAGGTATGCAGGACTGTTGCACGGACGTCTTCAGGCCAGTATTGCTGCAAATACTGGAATTCTTGATGGAGAAGATTTGATAGCAGCTCTGCTTGCCGGAGCCGACGTGGCTCAGGTCGTTAGTACCATCTATCGGAATGGCCCCGAGCAAATCGGCAAAATGCTCAGTGAGTTGAGTGACTGGATGAAAGAGAAAGGCTATAACTCCATTGATGACTTTAAAGGCAAAATGGCACACAGCCGAATTACCGAACCGTTTGCCTATAAGCGTGGCCAATATGTTGATTTTCTGATGAAATCTAAAGAATACTTCAAAAAGTATCCCGTGCGTTAAAGCTTGTGGAAAGAATATATACAACCGGATTTGTCCATCGCGGACAGTCCGGTTTTTTTAGTGAATCTCTGGGGAGGAATGGAAATTTATATAATGAAGTTACTAACCTTATTAATCCACAAATAACCTATTACGATGTTCAACTATCTGCGAACTACAATCGTCCTCAACAAAATAAGTTTGAAAATAATTCATTATTTCCTTCATTAATTTAACCTGCGGTTGATTGTATTTCCTGCTTTTTGAACTTCTCATAACGAATATTCATGAATAAATCAGGCTAAAAGTAATCTTTGTGTTATTGTTTATTGTAAGAATTTAACAAATAGGCCATCTAAACTATTAAATTATTGAGTTTTCGATGGAAAATTGATTAATTTTAGGGCCGTAAAATAAAAAATTATTAAGCTTAATCATAAAACATTACAAAAGAAACAATTATGAGTGAGAAGCGTGTTTACACATTTGGAAACGGAGAAGCCGAGGGTAGAACCGATATGAAGGAGCTCCTTGGGGGTAAGGGAGCCAACCTGGCAGAGATGAACCTTATTGGAGTGCCGGTACCTCCCGGTTTTACTATCACGACTGATGTTTGTACTGAGTACAATGAGTTGGGACATGACAAGGTGGTGTCACTTCTGAAAGACGAAGTTGAGAAGGCTATTGCTCAGGTAGAAGCGCAAACCGGAACAAAGTTTGGCGACAAGGAAAATCCTTTATTGGTTTCTGTACGTTCAGGTGCCCGGGCTTCAATGCCTGGTATGATGGATACCATCCTGAACCTGGGACTGAACGATGAAGTTGTGGAAGGAATGGCCAAAAAGAGCGGAAATCCCCGATTTGCCTGGGATTCATATCGCCGTTTTATCCAGATGTATGGTGACGTGGTGATGGGTCTTAAGCCTGAATCAAAAGAAGATTCAGATCCTTTTGAGGAAATCATGGAAAAAGTGAAGGAAGAAAAAGGTATCGAACTGGATACTCAATTCACTGTGGATGACCTGAAAAGTCTTGTTCAGAAGTTTAAAGCTGCAGTTAAAAAACGTACCGGCAAAGATTTTCCTGTTGATGCTTATGAACAGTTGTGGGGAGCAGTAGCTGCCGTATTCGACAGCTGGACCAACAGCCGTGCTGTATATTATCGCCGTCTGAATGGTATTCCTGATGAATGGGGTACTGCGGTGAATGTTCAGGCTATGGTATTTGGAAACATGGGTGATTCATCTGCAACTGGTGTTGCATTTACCCGTGATGCCGCCACCGGAGAGAATATTTTCAACGGTGAATATCTGATCAATGCTCAGGGAGAAGACGTGGTGGCTGGTATCCGTACACCTCAGGAAATTACTTTGGAAGGAAGTAAACGTTGGGCCAAACTTCAGGGTATTTCTGAAGAGGAACGCGCAAGCAAATTCCCTTCACTGGAGGAAACCATGCCAAAGCTTTTCAAGGAATTGTTTGAAGTTCAGAAAAAGCTTGAAAATCACTATAAGGATATGCAGGATCTTGAGTTTACCATTCAGGAAGGAAAACTCTGGTTGTTGCAAACCCGTAACGGAAAACGTACCGGTGCTGCTATGGTGAAAATTGCCATGGATATGTATCGTGACAAATTCATTGATGAAAAAACTGCTTTACTGCGCCTCGAACCCGGTAAGCTTGATGAATTGCTTCACCCGGTATTTGATTCAACGGCCATTCGTTCAGCCAAAGTATTGGCCAAAGGGTTGCCTGCATCTCCAGGTGCCGCAACCGGACAAGTCGTTTTCTTTGCCGATGAGGCAACTAAATTTGAGCAGGCTATTTTGGTGCGTACCGAGACTTCTCCTGAAGACCTCGAGGGTATGAACGTGGCCCGTGGTATTTTGACCGCCCGTGGGGGTATGACCTCACATGCTGCCGTAGTTGCCCGTGGTATGGGTAAATGCTGTGTGTCAGGTGCCGGTTCTGTAAAACTCGATTACCGAGCACGTACCATGACTATTGATGGTAAGGTTTATCACGAAGGTGACTGGATTTCTTTGAACGGCTCTACCGGTGAAGTTTACGAAGGTAAAGTGTTGACGCGTAAACCTGATATGAGCGGTGATTTTGCACTTATAATGGATTTGTCGGACAAGTTTGCAAAAATGAGTGTACGTACCAATGCAGATTCTCCCAATGATGCGAAAGTAGCCAGTGATTTTGGTGCCAAGGGTATCGGCCTTTGCCGGACTGAACACATGTTCTTCGAAGGTGCGCGTATCAAGGCTATGCGTGAGATGATTCTTTCCTCAACCGTAGAAGGACGTAAAAAAGCACTTGCCAAGTTACTTCCTTATCAGCGCGAAGACTTCGAGGGTATCTTTGAAGCGATGGCCGGATATGGTGTTACTGTTCGTTTGCTTGATCCGCCATTGCACGAGTTTGTGCCTCATCAGCAGGCTACTCAGAAAGCACTGGCCGAAGAAATGGGAGTGCCCATCGAACAAATTCGCAACACTGTTGCCGATTTGGAAGAGTTCAACCCCATGTTGCGACATCGTGGTTGCCGCTTGGGAATCACTTATCCCGAGATTACCGAAATGCAGGCACGCGCTATTATCGAGGCTGCCCTTAATTTGAAGAAAAAAGGCGTTGATGCCCGTCCTGAAATTATGGTGCCGCTGATTGGAACTCTTAAAGAGTTCAAGATGCAGGCTGATATTATTCGTGAGACTGCAGAAACTGTATTTAAGGAGCGTGGTGATAAAATTGACTACCTGGTAGGTACCATGATTGAAATTCCACGTGCTGCACTAACTGCTGACCTGATTGCAGCGGAAGCAGACTTCTTTTCCTTTGGAACCAACGACCTTACACAGATGACTTTTGGTTATTCTCGTGATGATGCCGGAAAATTCCTGCCTATTTATCTTGAGAAGGGTGTTCTGAAAGATGATCCTTTCCAGGTTTTGGATCAGGAAGGTGTAGGCCAGTTGGTGGAGGTGGGAACCAAGCGCGGGCGTAGTGTTAAAAGCGATCTGAAAGTAGGTATCTGTGGTGAGCACGGAGGTGAACCTTCTTCAGTTGAGTTCTGCCATCGCACCGGAATGGACTATGTAAGTTGTTCGCCTTATCGTGTGCCTATTGCACGTTTGGCTGCTGCTCAGGCTGCTGCCCGGGAGCAATAACCAACTTGTTAATATCTTATTTAGAAAGCGGGAGCCGGGTGGTTCCCGCTTTTTTTGTTAATTTTGCACCAGAAAAATAATAAATTGTGGGAAGAATCCTCGCTTTCGATTACGGGAAAAAGAAAATAGGAGTGGCAGTAACTGATCCTTTACAGATAATTGCCAATGGACTGGATACCATACCATCGGCAAAAATCTATTCTTTTCTGGAAGAATATCTGGCCAAAGAGGAGGTGGAGGCTTTTGTGGTTGGCCATGCCACTAAAGATTCGGGAGAAGATTCTGATTCCATGAAGCAAATCAGACCCTTTGTACGCTCCCTGCAAAACAAATATCCGCATGTTCCTGTTCACATGGTGGATGAGCGATATACCAGTAAAATGGCATTTCAGACCATGATTGATGCAGGCCTGAGTAAAAAGAAACGACAGAATAAAATGCTGGTGGACAAAATCAGTGCAACCATTATTCTTCAGACTTATCTGGAAGAAAATAATAATGGAGGAAGTCTTGGCTGAAGGAGCAAAGGGCATGGAGCAAAGAGCAACGGGTGAAAAACTGTGATCTTTTGAACGCTTAGCTGGAAGCACAAGGCGAGCTAGTTGAAGGGGTTCAATGTTTTGGGTTCAAAGGGCGGGTATAATTCTTTCAAAATATGAGATTAGCACCCGTGCTTTAGCGGGTGGCTCAAAGCCCCCCTCCCTAAAAAAACAATAAAAACAAACAAATAACAAAAAATGATATATCCTGTAGTAGTTTACGGGCATCCTGTGTTGAGGAAAGAAGCTGAAGATTTCATGCCCGATGAAAAAGAGGGTTTCCAACAGTTGATTGATGATATGTTTGAAACCATGTATAAAGCCGAAGGAATAGGCTTGGCAGGCCCTCAGATTGGCTTATCGAAACGGATTTTTGTAATTGATGCAACTCCTCTTGGCAAGGATATGCCCGAGTTGGCCGATTTTAAAAAGGTATTTATAAACGCGCACATTGTAGAACGTGATGGGGATAAAGTTTCAGACAGTGAAGGTTGTTTGAGTTTACCCGGTATTAGTGAGGATGTTGGCCGTCTTTCCCGGATCCGGATTCAATATGTGGACGCTGAATTTACTGAGCATGATGAAGTTTATGAAGGTTGGGCCGCACGTGTTATTCAGCATGAGTATGACCATATTGATGGAATCCTTTTTGTAGATCATCTGGCCCCTCTGAAAAAAAGGCTGCTGAAAGGGAAACTGAATGCCATTAGTAAAGGGAAAGTGGATGTGAGTTACAGAATAAAATTGCCCAGATAGTATTCTTGGCGAATCAATATAAAAGGTCTTTTAACACAATAGTCCGTTAAAAAAAAGCTTAAACGCAGAGAGGCAATGACGCAAAGTTTTTATTATGAGTGAGTAGTGCTCTGTTTGTCTGGTTCTTTAATTGATTGATTATCAACTGTTTTTAAAAGCTTAACGGAGTATTGCTTTAAGACATATAAGAAATAACCATCGGAGAGAGAATTCCGGTGGTTTTTTTTTGCTTTGGAGCGTCTTTTTGTTTAAGTTTTTTTTGATTGCCCCAATATGTTGAAAAATGTGCGTCTTTGATTGATGATTTTCAGTCCTTATTTTTTTTTTAAACCTCCACTAAATGCTCTATTGGGTTTCTCAATGGTAAAATAAATTCTTCTGGTGCTATTTTTATATTATCGGTATAGTTGAATGTTTAGAATGAGAAGCAAGTGTCCGGTATTGGTAAAGAATAGAAACACATTCTGCAATACTGCCTGGTATTTGTGTGAAGGAGCAATTATTGATTGTTTTTGTTGAGAAAATGCTATGTTTATCATTGTTATTGCCTTGCATACAGAAAAATACAATAAATCGGTAAAATAGTATCAATATTTATTTTCAAAGCTATGCGTTACACATTTTTTAGAAATTCAGGAGCGGTTTCTTTCTCTCTTTTAATGTTTTCTTCCCTTTTTACCGGCTGTTTGGCAAAAGTTGGCCCGGAGCCGGTAACCCCCTCTAATAATGAAACCGTTGTAACCAATACGCCAGTGTTAGCGTGGGTTCCTGTGGAGTGCGACTGGCAGGAGGTTTGGATCAACGGAGTTATGATGGATTCACTGGGAGCCAAAGTCAATACTTATGTTCCTTTTGCTTTATCGTTTGGTGAGAATGAATGGCAGATTATGGCTATGAAAGGAGAAAACCGAACCGAAGGTAAAAAGACAGCCTTTATTGTAGACGACCAGCCATTAATCAAACTCCCGGAAAACTCGCAACTGTTGCGCTACCGATGGTCTGTGAAATCATCAGCATTGGTTGGTGTCGGAGGGAAGAAACTCTCATCAGGAGATGTAGGCACGGATGGTTGGCATTCTACTTCTTTACCGGCTACGGTATTGACGGTTCTGGTGCGTAACGGCGTTTATCCCAATCCCTATATTGCGAAAAACAACATGCTGATTCCCGACATGAATACTGATTTTAATGAAAAATACGACTTGTTGAAGTATAGTCATATCGATGGTGAGAATCCCTGGAAAGCCCCCTATTGGTATGTTACTTCCTTTGAATTTGAAAGGAAGAAAGAAAATCAGCAGGTGTGGCTCAACTTTAACGAGTTAAATTATCGTGCTGAATTGTGGCTTAATGGCAAGTTATTGGCAGATTCTTCACAGATGGTTGGAATGGAACGTCAGTTTCGTTTTGAGGTTACCGATCTGCTAAAAACCGACAGGGAAAACCATCTGGCAGTTGCTGTTTTTCCTGTTGATGTTCCCGGCGAGCCAGGTGTTCCACCTCTTGAACCATTTGGTGACCCGGGAGTGAATATGGGCGATGGGATGATTGGAAAAAACTATACCAAGTGGGATGCCTTGGGCTGGGACTGGCAGCCGGCTGTGAGAGACCGTGATATGGGTATTACCGAAGATGTTTTTCTTTCTTTTACCGATGAGGTGGAACTTCAGGATGTTTATATCACTTCTGATCTCCATCTTCCGAAAGCAGATTATGCTGATATGGTGATATCTGCGAACCTGGTGAATCATTCTTCAAATATGAAAGAGGGAAACCTGACTGGAAAAGTAATCTTTGAAACAGATACCATCAAATTCAGTATTCCTTTTGTGCTGGTCGGTGAGGAGACCAAATATTTGGAATTGACTAAGAAGGAAGTGAAACAGTTACGAATTCAGGACCCTCAATTATGGATGCCGGTTGGCTATGGAGATCCTCATCTTTATGAAGTGAATCTTACTGCAAAGACCAGCGGCGGTGATATTTCCAGTGTTACTGAACACCACGGAGTCCGTGAGATCGCGTCGCGCGTGGAGGATAGCCGAATTTTTACCATCAACGGGCAGGATATCTTCCTGAAAGGAGGTAACTGGGTGATTGACATGATGCTGAACTGGACTTCCTCCCGTTATGAAGAGGAGATATTGCTTACAAAAAATGCCAATCTCAACGTATTGAGAGTGTGGGGACCTACAGGTGTGCCTCCGAAAGCTTTTTTTGAAGCTGCTGACAAAAATGGAATTCTAATTTGGCAGGATTTTCTAAACGATTATTGGGGCACTTTTAAGAATACCCCCGGATATCAGCCCGAAAAAGATTTGTTCAAAACCATCTCAACAGGGATTGTGAAGCGATATCGCAATCATCCAGCTCTGTTTATGTGGTGCGGTGGTAACGAGGGTGTTAATCCACGTGAAAGTCTTCTAGTTAACGAGGTGCTGGCCAATTTCGACAACCGGTCAAGTCGCTTTTTCCTGAAGACCTCCAATGGCGACGGATTACACGGTGGCGGTCCTTATCATTCTATCAGACCGGAGGAGTTTTTTACGCATCCCAAATTACATGGTTACAGTAGTGAAATTGGCGCCAGCGGGGTTCCGGTTATTGAGAGTGTTCGGAGATTTATCCCTGAAATTGGTCAGGACAAGAACCTGAAAACTTATCCTGTTGATGGAACCTGGGCCTATCACGATGCAGCAAATTTTCCAGGACAGGACTCTCGAAAATTTACAGCTCTCGATAATATAATAAGAAATGATTATGGCGGGCCTGAGACCACCAATCAGGAAGGCGTGGAAAGCTATTTTGCGAAGGCACAATTACAGAACTATTCGGCTTACCAGGCTGCAATAAGTGCTATTGGCATCCAGATGTGGGATAATTCTACCGGAATGTTGTTATGGAAGTCCAACTCCAGTTGGCCCAGTTTGGTGTGGCAGTTATACGACTGGTATGAGCAGGCGCATGCTGGATACTATTCAGCTAAAAAGGCTTTTGCATCTTTCAATGTTCAGTTGAACAGGGCCACGGGCGAGGTGTTTGTGGTAAATGCAACATCGCAGTCGAGAGGTGAGGTTCTTATTTCTGCTGATGGTTATGATGCTTCAATGAAGGAGGTCTGGAAAATAGTTGAGGGAGTGAATGTTTTGCAATCCTCATCCATTAACACGGGCATTATTCTGCCTGAGGTGGAGGACCTGGTCTTTGTGAAACTTACAGTGACCGATGCAGATGGGAATCTTCTAACCGATAATATTTACTGGTTACATCCTAAAAATGATTTTACATCACTTTCAGAAATAGAAGCACCGGAGTTGAAAGCTGACTTATTAAAAGTAGATGATCAACCTGATAAGTATGAGGTTAACGTTGAGAACAAAGGTCCATCAATTGCCTTGCTTGTCCAGATGAAGTTGATTGATAGCCGTAGTGGACATGAAATATTACCGGCCCTGTGGAGCGATAATTTCGTGACCTTATTGCCGGGCGAATCCGGCAGCTATCAGGTTGAATTTCCCCGCGGGCTGAACAGGGGGGATTTGGAGTTAATCGTTGAGCCTTTTAATAGGTGATCAGGAGAATTAAGGATTTATTTATCCATTATTAGAAATCCTTCGTCCTGTAAGGGCCTGTATTTGTCAAATGCTGTGTTTTACAGAAAATAGCTGTATTGCACGGCATTTTTTTATATAAGGTTTTGGCTAATAGTGTTTAGGGGTAAGGCCTGAAAGAAAAAAAGGTAATGGAATATCCGTTTTTATGATTACTCACCAATAAAAATGCGATTGACATTCTCCTTTTATTGGGCCTAATTTTGTGCTAAACAAAGAGAGAAGAGATAATGAAAAAAATAACTATTTGGGCCATGTGGATAATTTTTCTTTCCGGCTGCATGACTACCAATAAAATGGTATATGTTCAAGAAGAAAGTCATAACAGAGACCTGGGGCATGAATTTGTCAATGAACAGAAAAGAGCATTAATTCAGACCTTCGATGAATTGTATGTGAATGTAAGCAGTTTCAACGAAGAGAGTCCTGATTTAATATCTTCAGGAGAGATTAGAATGGGAGGGCGTACCACCACCGACTATTCTCTAATTTCCTATCAGGTGGATGAAAACGGGAACATAGACATGCCATTGCTTGGTCAGGTTCATGTGGCCGGAAAAACTGTTGATGAAGTGGCTGCCGAAATGCAGGAGGAGCTGAAAAGCTATTTTTATTCTCCATCGGTCAAAGTTTCTTTTGTGAATAAGAATGTTACCGTCATTGGCCAGGTGAGCAACCCCGGAAGGTATTATTACTCCGGAGAAAACATCAACATTTTTCAGGCGCTGGGCCTGGCCGGAGATATTCAGGAATATGGCAACCGGGAGAAGGTAGTTATTGTTCGGGAACGCAATGGGCGTATCCATAAAAATAGTGTCGACCTCACCAATAAAAACCTTTTCATCTCCGATTTTTACTATCTGAAATCGGGCGATGTGGTTTATGTAGAGCCCATGAATCGACGCATTTGGGGAATTAACCAGGTGCCTTTTTCTCTTATCCTGTCGGCTGCAACAACTTCGCTACTCATATTCGATTACATAAGGAGGAATGAATTATGATTCAAAGAGACAATGTTTCTGATGACGTTCGAAATGCTTTTCGTCGCCTCTCAAAATATTGGAAATTATATCCTGTTTTTTTAATATTTTTCGTGGGACTGGCTTTTTTTTATATAAAATCAAAACCCAAAATCCATGAACTGAATGCCAAGTTGGTAGTGCATGAACGCCAACGCGGAGTGGCAGATCCCTCTTCTTTTATTCCGGGGTCCGAACTTTTCGCCGGACGCAATAGTTTTGAGAACAGCTTGTTAACCATTCAGGCCTCACCCATTATTAGAGAAGCCATTTCCAAGTTTAATACCCGAATTGAGTATTACCAGACTAAATGGATGTTTGATGAAGAGTTGTATAACTCGACTCCTTTTAAAGTTGTGATGGATGGAGCTGTCCCTCAGTTGGTTGGGGTCCGGTTTGAATTGGAAATTCTCAATGAAGAACAATACCGTATTTCTGTAAATAAAGGAGATGGTGGTGTCTATGATTTTTTGAATCAGTCGTTTACCCGAAAGATTGAGGGCTATGATTTTTCCGGTGTGGGAAATTTTGGAGAACCCTTCTCTAATGAGCATTTTAAATTTACCATCTTTCTGGAGGATGACAACTGGGAGGTGCTGCTGAATAGTAAATATAAATTTATTATCAGTAATGACGATCAATTGGTGGCTAGGTTCAAAGACCGTTTGGTGTTGGAAGCTGCTAACTTGAACGGTACGGTGGTTAATATTCGTTATCGCACCAATAATCCTGAAAAAGGGATGGATTTTCTCAGGGCTTTTTTGGAAACAGTGATAGAAAACAACCTGAAACGAAAAAACCACATTGCCAATTCCACTATCGATTATATTGATTCCCTGCTTTCATCTGTCTCAGATTCATTGAAACAGGCAGAGCGAACGCTGCAGCGATACCAATCGGCCCGTGATGTCATGGATGTGAGTCAAAGTGCCGATCGCTTATACAACGAATTGGCCCGAATTCAGGAACAGAAAGCAGGTTATGAAACTCAGGTCGATTATCTTACCTATTTGTCTGATCAAATCGGGCGGGATGATGATTATACGGAGTATTCGATGTCGGCAGTGATGGCGCTCAATAACAATTCATTGAGCATACTGATGGAAGAGTATATCGGGTTGGTTGGACAACGGACACGACTTGTTGAAAATGAACAGACTAAAAGTCCCTTGCTCAGCCAGGTGGAATCCAGAATTTCCAATCTCAGACGTACCATTCGTGAAAATGTGCGCTATGCCTTGAATATTGCGCAGCAGGAATTGCGGAAAGCTGAATCCAGAATGGCTACCATTCAGGGGCAGATAAGAAAACTTCCCGAAACACAGAGAAATTTACAAACCTACCGACGCGATTTCAGATTAAATGACGAAACTTATACTTATCTGATGCAGAAAAAAGCGGAATCACAAATCGCCCGTGCTTCAAATCTGCCTGATTATGAGGTTTTTGACCCGCCTTCTTATGCTGAGCTGGTTAGCCCAAAAGCAAATAGACTTACCGGGTTTGCTGTTTTTCTTGCGCTTTTGTTCGGGACTATTTCTGCACTGTTTTTTGATAATGTTTTTGGGAAAGTCAGTGATGAAAAGGACCTAAAGAATATAGATGGTGCCCACTTCCTTGGAGAAATAATTCATGCCAGGTCATCCCGTCAACTATCGGGAAAGAACCAGTTCTCGGCTCAGTTAGAGTCTATTCGTACCCTGAGGAGTCATATTCTGGCATTCTGCAAGGATGGAAAGCCCCATCTTTCCAAGTCGGAATTGATTTTGATTTCCTCTTCGGTGCAGGGAGAGGGAAAGACTTTTACTTCATTTTATTTGGCCAGGTCTCTGGCCCGCCTTGAACGCCCCACCCTTTTGGTTGAGCTTGATTTGAGACGGCCCAAGTTGGTAGAAAACTACACTCCTGAATTGAAGAATCAGCCTGGTCTGGTAGATTTTGTAAACGGAGAAGTTGATTTGAAAAGTATCATTTATCCGACCACCGAAGAAGGATTCTTTATTATTCCGGCGGGCAGTCTGTGTCCAAATCCCAGTGAGATTCTTGAGTCGGAGAAGTTTCGAGAGTTGCTGGAAGAAGTGAAAAAGCATTTTGAATTTGTAGTGTTGGATTCAGCGCCGTTGATAGTCGCAGACACCCGCGCAACGCTTGCTTTGGCCGATGCCGTAATTATGGTTACAAGGGCAGGATATACACCCTTAAATGTTCTGAAAAAGACCTTTGCTAATATGAAAGAGTTTAATGCCGGTAGGGTAGGATTAGTGCTTAATGATGTGACAATGGGACTGAACAGGCGTTATTATAATTACAAATATGGTTATAGAAAATAGCAATATTTATTCTATACGTTTCTGGGTACATTGGTATTTCTTTGCTCTTGTTCTGGCTCCATTTGTTTGTTTTGTGGATTATTACACTTTGGATCAGGGGTGGGACAAGATTTATGGTGCGTCCATTGTTCTTTTGGGTGTTCTGTTGCTTCTGGCTAAGGGTTCGGGCAATGTTGTTTTCAGGAATTATCTGATTGCCGGGATAATTCTGGCGGCCTATTATACCATCTGGGATATTACCTTGTGGCAGGGAACCGTGGAACGAAAAGGAATTTTTTACGAATTCCTGTTACATCGGACCATTCATGCTGTTGCCATATTGTTTGTGGTGGATAATCTGCTGTTTTCCAAAAAACTTATTGAAACCCTTGTGTTGATGATTAAAGGCACCATTGTGGTCGCCGCGGTTTTTTCCATGATTCAGGTAGTGTATGATCCGTTTTTTTTTACACCTGACATCTTCGAAGAAATAATGTCCCGGTATTCATGGGGATCCAATACACTTCATGTCCGGCGTTTATCGATTTTTGGTTTTTCCAATCTCAACGACATTGGTCTTTCATTTTTGCCCATTGTGGCTGTGATGACCGGATATGAGGTAAAGGAAAAGGATCGTATTCCGGTTCTGATGCTCGTCCTAGCATTTTTTGTGGTGGTAGTCAACAATTCCAGATACATACAATTGGGCTTTTTTATTGCTGCTGCTCCTGCGCTTTATTACCGGGGACGATTGCTGCGAAATTCGTTGGTGGCTTTGTTGGGTATGGTAGCGTTGGTCCTCTTTATGGGGCTGGTACTTAAAGCAATCGGATATGACGTGGGCCTTTACATAGATGAACGTTTGCTGGACGATTCGGGTGGGTCACGAATTCTCGCTTTTGAGATTTTTTCCCGGTTTTTCCCCGACAATCCGATTTTTGGCACCGGACAGCACCTGACACAGGAAATCCTTGTGGCTCTGGCCGGGCGTTCGTCCCAAATTCACGTGGGGTATCTGTCTCATCTTTACTCTTTTGGTATCGTTGGTACCTTTCTGGCTTTGGCTTTTTGGATACTTATTGCTTTCAGGTTGTGGAAAGTGGCTAAAAGGACCGGGTTCTGGGGTAGTTATTATGGATTTATGGTGTTCCTGTGGGCCAACGTAACGATGGTCTTTTATTGGGTATTTACTTTTGGGCTGGCATTGTGTTATCTGTTTGCATCTTATTACGCTTCAAAAGAAGATGAAAAGAGTTTGAAAGAATAATTATTTTTTAATCAGGCATAAGGCATGGAAGTCTGAGGTCAAGGGCAGTTGCTCAATGACTCTCGGTCTTTTTTTAAAGGAATCATTTAATCTGTCAATTTTGAATCAGAAGATTCCATCCAACCTTAAAAAAGAAATTAAATTAGGATGAATATTATTCAGATTATAAAAAAGAGGTTTTTAAACTCAGGGAGCGATCGGGGTAAGGGAATAAAAAAGAACATCACGGGTATGTTCGGGCTCAAGGGATTGGATGTAGGGATTAGTTACCTGAGATTTCCCCTGACTCTGAAATTTCTTGGAACAGAACTTCATGGTGTCTGGCTCACGCTGGGGGGGATCATGAACTGGTTTAGTTTTTTCAATATTGGCCTGGGTACCGGGTTGCGCAATAAACTTGCCGAAGCCCTTGCTGAGAATAATATTAAACTGGCTCGTATATATGTAAGTTCAACTTATACCATCATCTCCATCATCAGTGTTGTCATGTTTGCCTTGCTGATGGTAAGTGTTTTTGCTCTGGACTGGCCGAAGATTGTGGCGGTTGATGATTCGTTCAATCAAATGCTGGTTACTACCCTGCTGATAGTGTTTACTTTTTTTGCCTTGCGCTTTATTCTGCAGCTGGTGGGAACTATTTTGGTGGCAGATCAACGTCCGGCATTGAGCCAGCTGCTCAGAACCATCTCCAGCGTAATTTTCTTTATCGGTATCTGGATTGCCCTGAAATACCGGATAATGTACGGGAATCTGGTGGTCGTGGGTGTTTTATCCACGGGCTCAGTGGTGGTGGTGCAAATTATTGCTTCCTTCATTCTTTTTTCCCGGCGGTACAAACACATCAGCCCTTCTCTGAAGTACATCGACTGGCACAAATTCAGGTCGCTTGCCTCCGTGGGGATCCAGTTTTTTATAGTTCAGATATCAGTTATTATAATGTTTTCTACCGATAACATTATAATCTCTCAGGTTTCAGGTCCGGAGGATGTGGTACCCTACAATGTGGCCCGAAAGTATTTCGGTATTGTGGAAATGTTATTTCTCATCGTTTTGGAGCCTTTTTGGTCGGCATTTACACAAGCTTACACCAAAAACGAGGTAAGCTGGATAAAGAAATCCATACGGCAACTTCTTTTACTTTGGGGTTTTTCTGTTGTGGGGAGTTTTATTATGCTGGCCATTTCGGGGTGGGTTTACGATATATGGATTGGAGACATGGTTGCTGTTCCCTTGCGTCTGTCGGTGTTGATGATGTTTTTCTTCATAATTAAATCGTGGAACAATGTATTTGTGTATTTGATCAACGGGGTTGGAAAGATTCGTTTGCAGCTCTATATGTCAATTGTGATTGCGATTATAAATATCCCACTCTCTATTTATTTTGCCAGGGATCTGGAGATGGGGTCTGACGGGGTAATTCTTGGTACTATTGTTTGTCTTTCATTTGGTGCTGTGCTTCACCCCATTCAGTATAAAAGAATTATTAATAAAACGGCCCGGGGAATCTGGAACCGGTAAAAACTGTTCTTATGCGTGTAGTATTTCTTAGTACCAACCAAACAAGAGGAGGAGCTGCAATAGCGGCAAACCGATATTTTGATGCCTATTGTTCTGTAGGGGGGAATGCCGTTTATGCCCCGGGAAGTGTGCAAAAGCCGGGTCCGGGTATTGTGAGTTTGCGACACTCCTGGCCGATTCGAAAATTGGTTAAATATCTGTTAAAGCAAGAGCGGCGCAAAACACTGAAACTTAAGATTCCTAATGAAGGATATTGGTCAGCTCCGGTAAATTCCCGGTTTCGTAGTCCTAAAATCAGAAAATTAAATCCTGACTTGGTGTGTTTGAACTGGATAAACGATGATTTTCTGTCTATCGATGAAATTGGCCGTTTTAAGGTACCGGTAGTTTGGGTTTTTCACGATTTATGGGCTGTTACCGGAGGGTGTCATTATCCGGGTAGTTGTTCCGGATTTTATCAGAGCTGTGGCAATTGCCCCAAATTGAAATACCCCGGCGAAAATGACTGGAGCCGTCAAATCTGGCGAAAAAAATATGAAGCCTGGAATCATCTGGATATGACTATTCTTTGTCCGAGTAACTGGATGGCACGGGAGGTAAAGAAGAGCAGATTGTTTGGAGATAAACGCATAGAGGTGTGTCCATACAGTATTGAAACAGAAATTTTCAAGCCGATGGATAGTGAAGCTTTTCGGGAAGAATTGGGGATTCGCCCACATCAAAAGGTTTTGTTATTCGGAGCTGTCAACTCTATGCATGATACCCGTAAAGGGGCTCATTTGTTGGTAGAGGCTTTGGAAAAGCTGGATGGCCGGATTGATCCTGACGAATTGGTTTTTATGGTTTTTGGTGCCAAAGAGTCTCCTGCATTGGAGAAGGTACCTTACCGGATTATCAACCTCGGATTTGTGAGTGAAAAAGAAGATTTGGCCCGTTATTATGCGGCAAGCACTGCTTTTGTACTTCCCTCTCTGGAGGACAATCTGCCTAATACCGTATTGGAATCTCTTTCTTGTGGAACTCCTGTTGTCGCATTTGATATTGGAGGTATTTCTGACATGATTGATCATGGCGACAATGGTCTTTTGGTTAAGAGGGTGGATACTTCTCTTTTGGCAGATGCCTTGGAGACATTGGTGAAAATGCCCGCTGACCGCTATGGAACCATGCAAAAAGCTTCCCGCAAAAAAATTGAGGATCATTTTTCACGGGAAGTGGTCGGACAAAAGTTAAAGGAGATATTTAGTTCGGTGGTAAGTGAATGAATCATATAAGGCATAAAAAAATTCACATGCAACAATTGAATCAGGTATGTATTTAAAGAATGATTAAATATATGTAACTGAATTTCCTGTTGAAATTGGAACTTGATTCATTCGTATTCTAGTGAGAAAACAGAAATTAAAATGGATAAAAACAATTTACCAAAAGTAACTATTGTAACCCCTTCATTCAACCAGGCAGATTTTTTGGAGGAAACAATGTTATCGGTTCTTAATCAGAGTTATACTAATATCGAATACATCGTGGTTGACGGTGGTTCTACAGATGGAAGTGTGGACATCATCAAAAAGTATGAAGAACGCCTGGCCTGGTGGATAAGTGAGCCGGACAATGGGCAGAGCGACGCCATCAATAAGGGGTTTAAGGGGGCTACCGGACAAATCTACAACTGGCTCAATTCTGACGATGTGCTTTATCCTGATGCGGTGAAAGTGGCCGTTCATTTTATGCAAAAACATCCGGAGAATGAAGTGGTTTATGGCGACCGTGTTGTTATTGATCAGAACAGCAATATCGTTGATGTTTTTGAGCCCCTGACCGTTACTCGATCGTCGTCCCGTTTTTTGTTACGCATCCCTCAGGAGGTTACTTTTTTTACTGCCGATTTGTGGCATCGTGTCAACGGACTCAACGAGGAACTGCATTATGTGATGGACTCCGATTTATGGTTTCGGTTTTTGGAGGAAACGACATTTTTTCACATTCCGGTGTTTATGGGAGCTTACCGGGAGCATGAAGAGTCCAAGTCGGTTTTCGGAATTGGCCGAAATAAGAATGAAAGGGCGCTGGAGGAGATTCGTTTTTTGAAGCAAAATTATTCAACCTATTGGTCGGGAATAAAACTGCTGCGAAAGTTCTATAAATATTACGCTATTGTTCGAACCGCTTACGATCACAATAAAAGGAAGCGCAGGTTAATGAAAGAGGAAGTAAGAACGTTGACTGCAGGAAATTCCGATAGTTCAGTTTGATGAGGTATTTGATTTAAATCAGGAGGTATGTTTAAAAAAGCCGATATAGTAAGTTATTCATATAGAAGCATTCGAACGGTTGCAGCTTCTTTGTATTATCTGCGTTACGACCTGGAAAATGCTGATTCTTTTAATGCAAGAGAAAAATTAATTCCTGACCATTGCCGGATTGATGCTGACTTTTTTCGGACTTATAAGCAGCGATGGCTGCCCTGGAGTTCTTCTTATTTGCTGTCAAGGAGTGAGTTAGAAGTTTATTGTCATATAGGGAATACAAAAAGTCTTGATTATGTGCCCTGGAATGTTTGGTTTACTTCGATTATTCCTGCCCTGAATAACAAGGTGATGTCTGGAGGATATGCTGAAAAGGGGAATTACAGAAAACTTTATGGAATAGATAATGAACCGTTGTCATTTCTTCGGTTTTTAAACGGAATATGCTATGATTCATCTGGTGGGTTGATTCATAACCCGGAGGAGGTTCTTGAGCAGAAGTTGAAGGAACAAACAAAGGTATTGGCGAAACCTGCAATCGAATCCTGGGGAGGAAAAAATGTGTTGGTGTTTGAACGGGATAAAAAGGGTGCATGGAAATGTGCAAATGGAGAGGTGGTGCTTTCGTTTAAGAATTTAGTGTCTTTTTATAAGAGAAACTTCGTAATTCAGGAGTTTCTGGAATCCCATCCTTTTTTCAAGCGCTTTAACCCAACTTCCTTTAATTCAATAAGGGTGTATGCATACCGCTCTCCAAAAGATGAGCAGATCCATATTTTGCATACTCTTTTAAAAGTTGGAGGAAAAGGTAGTATGGTGGATAATATTACGGCAGGGGGGCTCTTTTTCTATATTTTGCCTGATGGAAAGTTTCTGTATGGATTGTCTCATGATCTGAAAAAAATTGAAGTGGTGCCCGATGGTTCGGGGCAACCCTTAAGTGATGAACCCAAAGTTCCCGGGCTTAATGAAATAAAAGCACTGGCCTCGAAAATTGCGTTGAACGCCCCTTTTCACCGTCTGCTTGCAATTGATCTGAATATTGATGCCCGGGGTATTCCGAGGCTGATTGAAATAAACCTGTCCGAACCGGGAGGGGGTGTGCAGGTCTTTGGATTTCCGTTTTTCGGAAGCTTCACCGATGAAGTTATTGAGTTTTGTAAATCGCATAAAAAAACAAACTTCTTAAAAATCTGAATCGGTCAGGAGTGATTAATGCAAAAATGGTAGGAATATTTCCACGAACGAAGCTGATTAATTGATTGAAAGAATGAATATTATACGATATAAATTGTTTTCCTATTATAGAGGAGCTTTTGGCCTTTTCTACAGAAGTTTAAAGAAACTTACCAGGAGAGCTTCGACTTATCACATATTCACCGGATGCGTGATGAAAGGAGATGAATATTGGCGGACCATGCCTTTCCCTATTCGGAGAACGCCCGAAAAGGGCAAATTGCAACAATACAGGAACAAATGGCTTGCAATATCACCCAATGTGCCCGATTTGTACTTACGGCTGTATAGCTCCTTTTCGGGTGTGGATAGTTGCGATTTTGTACCTGCCAGTCTGTATTATACTCATGTGGAGCCCATGTTGAATAATGTGGAGTTTTCAAGGAGTTTTGCTGATAAGAATTTGTATGGGTTGCTTGTGGACAATTCAGTTTTGCCGGAGGTTTTATTAAGGAAAATGAATGGTATTTGGTACGATGGCCGGTATAATAGTGTTCGGGATATTGACGAGATTATAAAAGATATTGCCAAAACACATGAGAAAGTGATTGTTAAACATGCTGTGGCGTCGCAGGGAGGAGAAAATATTTTTTGTGTTAAGAGTGATGGTGATCGCCTGTATTTGCGTGATGATATTGTGGATAAAGCCTGGTTCGAAAAACATTTTGACAATAATTTTCTCGTTCAGGCTTATGTTTATCAACATGCATTTTATGAGCGCTTCAATGCGACATCACTCAACACCTTCCGGGTTTATACCTACCGGTCGGTTAAAGATGATTCGGTACATGTTCTTAGTGCCATTCTGAGAGTGGGTGGCCCCGGTTCTGTGGTTGACAACATAAAAAAAGGGGGGAAGGCGTGTGGAATAAATCTTGAGACGGGGAAGCTCAATGGCTTGGTTTATGGAAGCGATGGAAATTCATCGGCTTATGTGGGGGAGGTGGATATTGATAAGGAGGGTGACCTCTATAAATTTCATGAAGTAGCCCAAAAGGCAAAGGAGCTGGCACGGAAACAGTTTTATACACGGGTGATCGGTTTTGATTTTTGTGTGAATCGAAATGGTCAGGTGAATATGATTGAATTGAACAATTATGATGTTGGAATAGATAGCCTACAGATGTGCAACGGACCGCTATTTCGGGAATTTACTGACGAGGTGATTGATTATTGTAAAAAGAAGAAAAAGAATTTCAGATTTATTATTCGATAACGCATCTGTTTAACCTGATTAATTCATAAGTTTTCGCAGACAGTTGGACATCGTAATAGATTATTTGTGAATTGTTCAGGTTAAAACAAATATAGAAAATGGGCTGGAAATTTTGTTTGGAGCCGACCAAGGCAGATAAACCTGAAAACAAGGTTGTTTGATTCGATAAAGAGAGTTTTTGAAAAATAACACTTTATAGACCTGATATTTATGGATATTCATTCAAAGATATTGTCATTTTTAGATATTGGTTACTTTCTGGACTATGAGAAAGAAACCGTTCGGCTGCCTGAGAAAATTATTGCGGTGGATCAGTCTGGTGTGACCCGGGAGGAGTTGTTCAATACGGCCCGGCAAAAATGGCTGATATCCCTGGAAGAGGGGTTCTCAGTGG
>NZ_JADQBH010000157.1 GCF_016278715.1 Marinilabilia sp.
GGATTTGAAATCCGCAAAAGAAGAAAACGTGTTGATTTCAAATCCACACGAACCAAGGGTTTTATATAACCACAGGGCCTACAGAGGAGCACAGAGCTTACAGTTTTTGTTCCCTGGGAAGATGGTTTTTATTTGAAATTCATTAATATTGAGGATTCGCAAATAACACAGCGTCCTCTGTGTATCCCCGTGTCCTCTGTCGTAAAATTATAATACCCTATCACGCCGGGTTTATATAACCACAGGGCCCCCGTGCCCTCTGTGGTAAAAAATAAAAAACACCAGTATTGCCGGGTATCATATAGCCCCCGTCGGAGTGGAATTGCAATCCACTCCGTAAAATTAAAATAGTATTCTTGTTCCCTGACAATATCCATTAAGATAAAGGGTTTAAGGCGGATTTGAAATCCGCAAAAGAAGAAAACGTGTTGATTTCAAATCCACACGAACCAGGGGTTTTATATAACCACAGGGCTCACAGAGGAGCACAGAGCTTACAGTTTTTGTTCCCTGGGGAGATGGTTTTTTTTTAATTCATTGATATTAAGGATTCCCAAATTGCACAGCGTCCTCTGTGTATCCCCGTGCCCTCTGTGTTAAAATTATAATACCCAACCAAGCCGGGTTTTATATAACCACAGGGCCCACAGAGGAGCACAGAGATTGCAGTTTTTGTTTCCTTGGAAGATGGTTTTTATTTAAAATTCATTAATATTGAGGATTCCCAAATAACACAGCGTCCTCTGTGTATCCCCGTGCCCTCTGTGTTAAAATTATAATACCCAACCAAGCCGGGTTTTATATAACCACAGGGCCCACAGAGGAGCACAGAGATTGCAGTTTTTGTTTCCTTGGAAGATGGTTTTTATTTAAAATTCATTAATATTGAGGATTTCCAAATAACACAGCGTCCTCTGTGTATCCCCGTGTCCTCTGTGGTAAAAAATACCAGTATTGCCGGGTATTATATAACCACCGAGATTACAAATGAACACACAGGTTACAGCTTTAAGTTCCAACCCAAAACCCGAAACTCAAAACACACAACCCTTTTATGCAAAAAATTATCCTGGTAGCCGGAGCACGTCCCAACTTTGTGAAAATAGCCCCATTGTGGCGGGCTTTTTCCAATTCAAATGGGGTAGAGGTGGTGTTGGTGCATACCGGACAGCACTACGATGATGTCATGAGCAGGGTGTTTTTTGACGATTTGGGGCTCCCCGAACCGTCCTATAACCTGAATGCAGGGGGAGGGAACCAGGCAAAGCAAACAGCAGATATTATGACCCGGTTTGATGAGGTGCTTGACAAATTGTTGCCTGACGATGTGATTGTGGTGGGAGATGTCAATTCCACTCTGGCATGTTCGCTGGTGTCTGTAAAGCGGGGCATACGCACCTCTCATATAGAAGCGGGTTTGAGAAGCTTCGACCGTTCTATGCCCGAAGAGATCAATCGCCTGGCTACTGATGCCATCGCCGATTTGCTTTTTGTTTCCGAGAAATCAGGCATGAAAAATCTCAGAAACGAAGGAGTATCTGAGGACAAAATTCATTTCGTGGGAAATGTGATGATCGACAGCCTTGTTTTCGCCGCAGATGCCATTGAAGGTTCCAAGGTAGCGAAGCGCCTTCATCTTGATTCTCAAAGTTACGCATTGGTGACCATTCACCGGCCTTCCAATGTGGATGATCCCGGGCGGCTTCGCCATCTGATGGAATGGCTGCAACAATTGTCACAAAAGGTGCCTGTGGTTTTTCCCATGCATCCCCGAACCCGAAAGAGTCTGGCAGTGACAGGAATTATTGCGGATTCTATAGAAGGGGATTTTCCGGATTTGAAAATTGTGCCTCCCCAGGGTTACATTGACTTTCAGAACTTACTGAAGAATGCCCGTTTGGTGGTTACAGATAGCGGCGGACTTCAGGAGGAAACCACCTGGCTCGGGATTCCCTGTGTGACCCTTAGAAAAAACACTGAGCGCCCCGTGACCGTTGAGCAGGGAACCAACTTTCTTGCAGGGATGAAGTTGGAGAAGGCGGCAGAAATTGTCGATTCCTGTCTTGCCGGGACAATCAAAAACGGCCGAATTCCACAACTTTGGGATGGCCACACCGCAGAGCGAATTGCAAAGGTGATTCTCTGGAAAACCGAAGTGGATGGTATAAGAACTCCTGATTTATAGTAAATTTGCACTTGTAAAGAACCTTCAGGATGTCCGGGCAAATTGACATAAACTTTTTTGCATCACTATTATTCATTAGTTTGGCAATAATGATGCCTTGTAGACCGGGCTCATTCATTAAAAAAATAGACCAATGATACGAATCATTATAATATTTCCCGTAATTGTTTTGTTTCTGCTCTCCGGATGCAGTCCGAATGAGCCCATTCCTAAGGATTTTCCGGATCAAGAAGAAATGGCGGAAATTCTTACCGACCTCTATTTTGCAGAAAGTGTATTGTCCAATAGTCGCTATGACGGCGGAAGTGAGAATCCTGAAGATTTGGCACCCGGTTATTACAAGTACGTGCTGGAAGATTATGGTTTATCTACAACCGAATTTGATTCTATTCGTCAGTGGTATGTCTCGCATCCTCACCACTATCAGGAGGTTTACGATAAAGTGGTGCTTTCGATTACAAAGCGTGAAGCGGCGTTGAATAAACAAATTAAAGCTGAAGGTGCAGCCTCAGATAGTTTACCCGAGGTAAGGGATCTTTGGGAACTTGACAGGGAAATAATTACGGTCAACTCAACTGATACAGCCGATCATCGGTTACCTTTTGTGGTTTCGGCAGATTCGCTTTCCGGAGGGCAAATCAGGTTTTCTGCTTTTTACCGGTTTTTGAGACCAGATATGAGCAAGGAATCCAGGACTCAAATCGTTACTTTGTTTGCGGATAGTACCTCCGATACGCTTTCGGTTGCTCTTAATAAAGTTTTTGAGAAAAAAAGCATTAGTCTGGTGGCCAATATCGATACTGCTCCTCCGGTTATTGAAATTTCAGGGTTTCTTTTTCAACATGATACCACATTGACGGGCGCCGTTGAGTTTACCGAAATTCGTCTGGAACATCTGGAGGCTCTCGAGGACGACAAAAAAGACCTTGAATTAATTAAGAAAGGAGTGGATGTCCGTTAACCGTTTTGCTGCACATTTCATGTTGTCTCCTGAGGGAGCGCTGGTGAGGTGGCCTGTTGTTGCCGTAAGCGATGAAGGGGTTATTGAGTCGGTTGAGTGTTTCGAACATGGGTTTAAGGAGCGTCCCTTTACCCGGTTTTTTTCCGGAATTTTGTGTCCGGCGTTTGTGGATATTTGTTCTAAGGTGTCAGCTGCCGAAATTCTCGGCGACCAATTCCTTCGCAATCGCCACTTTCGGGATGGAACCCTCATTCTGGGAGTGAAGGATGTTGAAAGTACAATTCCGGCAGTTCAAAAGGGAATCCCGGTGGTGGTGCAAATTCCGACAGAATGCCAGTCCGGAACATTCCAAAACCAGCTGACCGGAAGCGGAACAATTCTGGAAAGAATGAAGGGCCATACTTTCTCCAATGTTACATTGGAGGAAGCCCTTTTTGCTGCAACGACCGGCGCCGCGAAACTCGGGGGTCTTAAGGGGGTGGGCCGACTGGAGCCGGGGGCCAATCCCGGATTATTGTTGCTCCGGAATGTCGATCTGGTAAATAAACAGTGGACGGCGGGGGCAGCAGTGAAATGGTTGAATGTACCTGATGAGGAGTTGGTGAGGGGCTGATTTAAGAGCCAAACACTTTTATCTAAGAATTACACAATCGATCGAAAATGGATTATTGTTCCTAAAGGGGACAGTCCAAAAAGTCATTGGTTTCGTGTTTTTTGTCATTCTGAACGAAGTGAAGAGACTTATTGTCAATAATCTACAAGACCATAACCCGGGAAATGCAAAGGCTATAGTGACTTTTTAGATCGCTACACCTGTTTGCCTTCGGTCTACTCGATCAAACTATTTTCAGCTAACTTAATACTTAATTCGTCTCAAAATAAACCTGTCCAAGACAAACAACTACAAGTTGCTATCAGCCTTGCTTGAAGCGGACCTTGGCAGACGAGACTAGAAACAATATCTTTCACAAACGGTCCGGTAATAACCTAACCTGGACGAGCCAGAACCAAACAAATCGATACAGAATCTGTCGAAGCTCCGCCGCTTTTTTTTATCACATTGTTTCTGTCGTTCTACCGCCGCTTCGTGGCCATTAATTCCAAGTGTCGTGTCATGTGTAAAATGACGTATAAGTTGAAACTGATTTTTGCTTTTCTCATAATGAGAAAAAGAGCGCATAGCAATTGCTGTGTAGACTTTTTATCTTATTTGGTTTAATTCCTTAGAAAAATCCAATACAAAATTATTCCCAAACCTTTGCGGTTTTTTGTATCTTTGTGTGTCGAAAAAAAACGGTTAAACCTGAATAAATAATTCAGGTTCGGATAGAAACCCAATAATTCTTAAATATTATGTCGAAAATTGAAGCTTACAATTTCTCAGGAAAGAAAGCCATCGTTCGTGTGGACTTTAACGTTCCTTTTAACGAAAAATTTGAAATCACTGATGATACACGCATCCAGGCTGCATTGCCTACGTTAAAAAAGATTGTTGAAGATGGCGGTTCTGCCGTTGTGATGTCTCACCTTGGACGTCCAAAAGGAAAAGTCAATCCTGATTTCTCTATGAAGCATGTTCAGGGGCGTTTGTCCGAACTGCTGGACGTGGAAGTGGTATTTGCCAAAGACTGTGTGGGGCCTGACGCCAAAGAAAAAGCCGCTTCTCTTCAGCCAGGGCAGGTCTTGATGCTTGAAAATCTACGATTCCATCTTGAGGAAGAAGGTAAGCCTGATTTGACTGATGACGCATCCGAAGAGGAAAAGAAATCAGCTAAGGCAGAAATGAAAGAGAAGCAGAAGCAATTTTCTAAAGATTTAGCTGCTTTGGCTGATGTGTATGTAAACGATGCTTTTGGCACGGCTCACCGTGCTCACGCCTCAACTGCGGTTATTGCCGATTACTTCGATGCTGAAAGTAAGATGTTTGGTTTTCTTATTGAGCAAGAGCTTCAAAGTCTTGATAAAGTTTTGAAATCACCCGAGAGACCATTTACGGCCATCATGGGGGGTGCAAAAGTTTCTTCAAAAATCACCATAATTGAGAATCTGCTGGACAAGGTTAATAACCTTATTCTTGGCGGAGGCATGACTTATACATTCATTAAAGCACGTGGTGGAAATGTGGGTGATTCCATTTGTGAGAATGAATATCTCGACCTGGCTCTTAAAATCGAAAAACTGGCCAAAGAGAAGGGTGTAAACCTTTACCTGCCTGTTGATGTAGTTGCTGCCGATGCATTCGAAAATAATGCAAATACTAAGATTGTTGCTGTTGATCAGATTCCAGAAGGCTGGCAAGGGCTTGATGCAGGTCCTGAATCTATCAGGTCTTTCCAGGAAGTTATTGAGAATTCTAAAACCATTCTCTGGAACGGTCCGGTTGGTGTATTTGAAATGGAGACCTTCGAAAAGGGATCCCGTGCAGTAGCTGATGCCATTGCTGCAGGGACTAAGAAAGGTGCTTTCTCACTTATTGGGGGTGGAGACTCAGTGGCTTGTATCAATAAATTTGGTTTGGCCGACGATGTTTCATACATTTCAACTGCCGGTGGTGCACTTCTGGAATATCTTGAAGGTAAAGATCTGCCGGGTATTAAGGCCATTCGTGGATAATATTCGTTTTTAATTCTTACCGCCGGACAATGCATGGAGTGCTGCGTCCGGCGTTTTTTATAAGATTGAACCGGGTACGACATTTTACGGTGCCCATTAAATGTTAGAACCCATGCGCCTCCTTTACACCTTCGGAATTCGTTTCTTTTCTTTTGTAGTGGCTTTTGCTTCTTTTTTTAATGAGAAGGCAAAATTACTTCACAGTGGAAGGAAAGAAGTATGGCAAAAACTGTCAGCTCTGAAAAGTGAGTCTTCCGTGGTATGGATTCATTGTGCTTCATTGGGCGAGTTTGAGCAGGGACGTCCGGTTATTGAGGCATTAAAAGAGAAGGTTCCGGGAAAGAAAATTCTGCTTACCTTTTTTTCCCCTTCGGGATATGAGGTTCGAAAAAATTACGACCTGGCTGATGTGGTGTGTTACCTGCCGGCCGATACACCGCGGAATGCGCGTAAATTTTTGAGTGTTGTGCAACCGGAAGAAGTTTTCTTTGTGAAGTACGAATTCTGGCCAAACTTCTTTAATGAGTTGTCAACACGCCATATACCACTCTATAGTGTCTCCGCAATTTTTAGAGAGAAACAGATATTTTTCAGATGGTATGGCCGTTGGTTTAAAAAGGCACTAGGTGCGGTGACACGTTTTTATGTGCAGGATGAAACTTCCGGAGATCTTCTTCATCGAATCGGGTTAGATAATTATGAGGTGGCCGGAGATACCCGCTTCGACAGGGTGACTGCTATTGTTGATGCTGCCACCGATGTTCCGGTTGCCGCTCAGTTTGCTGAGAATGCCCGTTTGGTAATTGTTGCCGGCAGCACCTGGCCGCCCGATGAGGATATTTTGGTGCGGTACATAAATCAGGCACCGGAAGGGGTTCGGATGATTGTGGCTCCCCATGAGGTACATGAAGGGCATATACGCGAAATAGAACAAAAGCTTAAAATTCCGTTTTTCCGTTTCACGCGAATGGAGAACGCAAATGTGGCCGATAGTCGGGTAATGATTGTTGACACCATTGGTCTGTTGTCCGCCATTTATCGCTACGGACATGTTGCATGGATTGGTGGAGGTTTTGGAAAAGGCATTCACAATACATTGGAAGCAGCCACTTATGGAATGCCTGTCCTTTTTGGACCCGCATTTCATAAATTCAAAGAGGCCCGTGATTTGATTGAATGGGGAGGCGGTTTTTCGGTGGATAATTATGATGACTTTTTCTCTTTGGTTGAGAAGTTCAGAAACAATGAAACACAACGAAGGGAATCGGGCAAAGCTGCCGGTTCTTATGTGAAGTCTATGTGCGGGGCTACCCGCATGATTATGAAACAGGTGTTCGGAGTGGATGGGGATTAGTCAGAAGTCAGAAGCCTGTGGAATCATCTTAACCGACTCACCTGAGCCGTTAAAACAGGCAGATACTTCAATCTCCGCGAGCTAATAGGTTTTCTTTAAATGAAGCGCCCTCTGTTTTAATTACAGCCCCATTGTAT
>NZ_JADQBH010000284.1 GCF_016278715.1 Marinilabilia sp.
TCTGAGCCGCAACCTTAATCGCCAACACATCGCCAACTAGTCGCCGCACTCAAACGGCTTGCGCCGACGCAATTGAGTTTGCCTGCGCTGACGCAGTCGGGTTTGTGTTCAACGCTCTCTCCTTTTCACCTTTCCACCATCCCACCCTTCTACATTTGCTCCATCCAACCCTGAGCTCTCTGGTCATTTCTGATTAATTATACATCCCAAAATATCAGCAGAAACCATAAGCCTCTCCCTGGGAAGGGGTGGGGAGGCTTTACTCATCCCTCAACGCTTCAACAGGATTCTTTGTTGCCGCCCGCCAGCTCTGCCAACTCACAGAAACCAGTGCAATCAAAAATGCCAGAAATCCGGCCAAAGCAAAAATCCACCAACTCAAAGCAGTGCGATAGGCAAAATTTTCAAGCCATCGGTTTACCGCCAGCCACCCAAGAGGTGCAGCCAGGACAAAAGCGATGATCACCCATTTTACAAAATCCCGGTTCAACATAGTCATTATCTCAATTATTGTTGCCCCGTTAACTTTTCTAACACCTATTTCTTTGGTTTTGTAAAGACTTAGAAAAACAGACAACCCCACAATTCCCAGAATAGAAACAATGATGGACAGAAAGCTAAAAGCGATAATAAAACCAGCCTGCCGGCTTTCATTTTGATACAGCGCCTTCATGTGCTCATCCAAAAAGAAATATCTGAAGGGAAGTTCGGGACTCAGCTCCTGGTAAATATTGCGCGCATCCGAAAGTGCTTCTTTTACGTTGTCTCCTGTAAATTTCACACTCACATTTCCAAAGTACCGCGGATTGTCAGAATACCAAAAACAAAAGGTTCCACATTCTCGCGCAGTGACACAAAGTTAAAGTCCTTAAGAATCCCAACCAAAACACCATTATTCACCTGAGTGCCCAATGCCCAGCCATACTGTTTTGCCGCTGTTTCATTACTTATGATGTTGTTCAAATCTCCTTCACCCTCTCTAAAAAAACGCCCCTCCTTTAATTTAAAATCCATCATGGGAATATAGTCTGCACCAACCGCCCAATACCACACCTGGCATTTTTGACCATTCACTACAAAAGAATTCATCTCTTTTGCCTGTCCGGGAACGGCTCTTGAAAATCCCACCTCTCTTATGGATGGTGACTCTAACAACCGTTCCCTTAAATGAAGATATTTATCACGCAAGTCATTGTTCATCTGAATTACCAGGGTATTTTCTTTATTGTATCCCAATTTGCTGTCCTGCATAAACTTCACCTGCTTAATAACACCAACTGATGCAATGATCAACGCAATAGTAGCAGCAAACTGAGTAACCGTTAAGATGGCCCTCATAGTCCCTTTCTGACGTCCATTGAATCTTTTAAGTGAAATAACAGGGTTTTGAGTTGTTATTTGCCACGACTGGAAAACTCCGGCTAAAACTGCAAAAACAAAAACAGAGAATCCGAAAAACACGAAAAGCCAGGGATTTTGCATAATGGGTAATTCAAACCCCAAAAGCATAAAAGAGTAGTCTTTTATCAGAAAAAAGGCAAAAAGCACAGCAAGAATGAAAGAAAATCCAAATAAGAGGAGGGCTTCCAACACATGACTTTTTCCGATGCTCAAACGGTTGCCACCAAGAATCCGGAAGATACTAATACTTTTTATGCGTTGTGGTATCGAAGCAGTTGTGAGGTTTACATAATTAATAAGCGCTACAATAACAATTAATATCCCCACCAGAAAAAGCGCATCCACAAAATTTTTACTGTTCGAGGAGAACAGAGGTGTTTCGGCAACTTCGGTTGTAAAATGCATATCACTCAATGGCCGGAGTACCAACTGCACGGACTCTCCCTCATTCAGAAATTTGTTATATTTCTCGATACTCGCTGATTGGTCATTGATCTTTTTTTGCAGCATCCGGGCATCTGTTCCATCTTTTACCCTGATAAAAGTGGGGTAATTGACAATGCTCCATGTCTCTGCCCGCTGTATATGGTAGTGGTTCTCTCGCAATCGAAGAATAACAGGAGCCTGCACTACTGAATTCTGTGGCAGATCTTCAAAAACGCCGGTAACCCGGTAATACTCATCGTCATGTTTCAGGGTCTTACCCAACACATTGGTTTTGCCCCATGCTTTGGTGGCAAAGTGCTCCGAGATTATCACTGTCCCCGTTTGGGAAAGGGCCTCCAGCTCATTCCCCTCCACAAAACTGAAAGAAAATATCCGGCAAAGGTTTTCATCTCCATACGCATAATTCTCGAATCCATCAGCTTTACCACTGTCTCTCTCCCACTGAAAAAACCCCTCTTCCCATGTTCCCCAAGGCATATAAATGGTGGAGACCTCAATTTCAGGAAATTCATTTGTAATTGTGTTCCCGGTTGGGCCCATCAAATAAACCGAAGTTTTTTCCTGACGCGGAAGCTTTACTTCAACCCTGTAAATCTCAGAAACATGCTCATTGTAGTTGTCATACTGATATTCATGCCATACATAAAGCATTATGAGAGTGAAAGCAGTAAAGGCACTCACCAGTCCCGCTAAATTAAGGAAAGTAGTAAGCTTCGACTTCTTGAGATTAGTTAAAACCAATTTAAATTGCAAATTCATGATGCGTTAGATCATTATAGATTTAGAAAATACTGATTAGCTGGCAAACTTCCTTCAAACGCTATCCAAGGGCTAAAACGCCAACCGGTCACCACGCCATTATGGACTGCGCTGACGCTCTTGGATTTACCTGGGCTGGTACAGTCAGGTTTGTGACCAATGTACTCACCATTCAACCCTTCTACTTTTCACCATCCGCCCCATGCTCCAGGCCCCATGCTCCACGCCTATGCCCTGTGCCCCTCACTCATACTTCAGGGCTTCCACAGGATTGCGACTTGCAGCCCTTACGCTCTGGAATATAACGGTAACGATGGCCACCGAAAGAATAAGCAATCCTGCCAACATAAAAATCCAAATATTCATATCAATCCGGTAGGCAAACCCCTGCAACCATTTGTTCATCAAAACCCAGGCTATAGGAATGGCAACTGAAAACCCCAAAAGTCCGGAAATCAGAAAAGGTTTTATCAACCGGGTTACAATACTTGAGACAGGCTCTCCCATGCACTTTCGTATGCCGATTTCTTTGGTTTTTTGCTCGGCCATAAACATGATCACACCCAGAAGCCCCATAATAAGAACAACGACAGAAAATGCAGAGAAGATCCACACCAATATTTTCAAATTTCTTTCCGATGCCAGAATTATATCCATTTCCTGATCAAAAAACCCATAATCCATGGGAATATCCGGTTCAATATTCCTCCCTGTGTCCTGAATCTGATTCAAGGTGGACTGAATATCACCACCCCCGGTTTTTATTACCAGAAAATTAATGGACCACTCGTCACTGAGCGTTTTAAGGGCCAACGGTTGTATTTCTTCAGAAAATGAGTTAAAGTGAATATTTTTCATTACACCCACAATACGAAAGGTTGAGCCATAAGCTTCCAGCGATTTTCCTTCAAAACTGTCCCATCCAATAAGATTGGCAAAAGCCTCATTTATAATTACCCCCTCCTGATCTGAAGCCCTGAAGTATGTCCCTTCTTTCATTTTAGCCCCAACGGTTTCCATCATGTCTTCATCAGCACGCCAATCAGTAACCAGAGGTTTAAATTCCGGATCTTTTCCTGCCCAGCTCCAGCCTTCTCCGTTATTACCAATTCTAAATGGCAGATATGACATCACCGAGACTGATTCAACATTGGTAAGGCGACTTATCTCTTTTTTAAAGACCTTGTAGTCATCTTTGAGCTTCCCTTCCAGATTAATATATATGAGCTGCTCTTTTTCATATCCCAGATCCATTTTTTGTAAATAGGCAGTTTGCCTGGAAATGATAAGTGTTGAACTGAGCAGCATAAGCGAAACCAGGAATATAACTGCCACCAATGCATTTCGAAAAAAACCTTTACTTTTTAATGACTTATTACTCGATCGCATGGTGCGAACAGGCGAAAACGAAGTAAGATAAAACGAAGGGTAACTGCCTGCAAAAAATACCGTTACCAAATAAATCAACCCCAAAACGAGAAGAGGCTTCCACGAAAAAATGGCCAGAGGATCAATGCTTTTACCTATAATATTGTTAAATACAGGCAACACTGCAGCGGCAATGAGTATAGCTACCAAAAAAGCGCCCATACAAATAACAGCTATATCATAATAAATCATTCTGATAAGGCTCTGACGAGTTGCCCCGAGTGTTTTTCTCAATCCGGTCTCTTTAATTTGCTTAAGCGAACGGGCGGTATTTAAATTAATGAAGTTCAGCGTGGCAGCCAAAAGGACCATCATAGCGATGAGTGCAAAAATATGTACGTTGCGGATATGATTTTCTTCAAACAAATAGCGGTTGGCAAATTTATAAGCCCTCAAATAATTAGTTGACTCAGGCATCTCCTGCTGAATTCGGTCAGTGATGGAAGAGGCAATTTTGTCAAAATTCTCCGGCTCATGCAACAACCCGAACGTAGCAAAACTATTATTGTACCAGGTGTTCAGATAGTTTTCGCGGTTGAACAGATTTG
Source organism: Marinilabilia sp. (assembly GCF_016278715.1). Lineage (GTDB taxonomy): Bacteria > Bacteroidota > Bacteroidia > Bacteroidales > Marinilabiliaceae > Marinilabilia. The sequence continues at coordinate 4,584 of NZ_JADQBH010000284.1, forward strand.
ATAAATTAGCCACAGGCATTAACGCAGTAAACTGAATGGACGAGTTCTCCGGAATATCTTCAATTACACCCACTACCGTCAAATCAAGACTGTTATTATATTCTATCATCTTACCCACGGGATTTTCGCTGCCGAAAAACTTTTCAGCTGTGGTACTGGTCAATACCACTTTGTTTTTAACACCTTCTTCCCCACGACCTCCCTTCATAAATGGAAAAGACATTACATCGAACAAAGAATAATCGGCAAATGCCACCTTCTCCATATATTTTTCATCTCCGAACTCCAAAAGGTATTCAGTATATGGTGGCCAGTAGCGGCTGGTGGTCTCAATCTCCGGGTACTCAGCACTAATCGCCGGACCAACAGCCGGGGGGCACCCTCCGAAGGTGACTTTTTCCTGACCTCCTTCAAGATAAGCATGTACCACAAATATGCGGTCAATTTTTTCATGAAAGCGATCGTAACTCACCTCATCAACTGTCCAGAAAAAGATGAACATTACGCAAATAAGTCCCACCACAAGCCCGGATATACCCAGCAAAGATGCCGTTTTGTTCTTTTTTAGTCGTCTGAATGTTAGCAGTATATCTTTCATTTTTTATCTGATTTTCTTTTAAATCACAAACGCCAATTGTGCTTCCTTAACGCCAACAGGTCCCAACGCTCAAATGGCCTACGCTGACGCAGCTGGCTTTGCGTCTTACACACTCACCATTCAACCATTTCATCCTCCTACCCTTCTACCCTTCTACCATCCAGCGCCCCATGCTCCATGCCCTAAAGCAACATCTCCCCCAGCTCCTTCTTCACTTCTTCTGTAATAATCTGACCATCGAAAAGATTAACCACCCGGTGGGCAAATTCAGAATCATGCAATGAGTGGGTTACCATCACGATGGTAGTTCCCTCGCGGTTGAGTTCAGTGAGCAGATTCATCACTTCCAGACCGTTTTTAGAATCCAGGTTACCGGTGGGCTCATCGGCAAGAATCAGTTTGGGATTGGCAACAACGGCCCGGGCTATAGCAACCCTCTGTTGTTGTCCCCCTGAAAGTTGCTGAGGGAAATGCTTCTTTCGATGGGCTATCTTCATTCTTTCCAGCACTTGCTCCACTCTCTGTTTTCGCTCTTTCGCCTTCATTTTAAGATAAATCAAGGGCAACTCCACATTTTCGAACACATTGAGTTCATCAATCAGATTGAAGCTCTGGAACACAAAACCAATATTCCCCTTTCTCATACTGGTACGATGTCGTTCTTTTAAGCTGCCCACTTCGCTGCCATCGAAAAAATACTCGCCCCCCGTAGGGTTGTCCAGCAATCCCAGTATGTTTAGCAACGTAGATTTGCCGCATCCCGACGGGCCCATAATGGCCATAAATTCTCCTTTTTGAACATGCAGGTTAACATGGTTCAATGCACTGGTTTCAATCTCTTCAGTGCGAAATACTTTTGATAGGTTTTTTGTCTTTAGCATAAAAAATGGTTTAAAGGAGAAAGGGTAAGAGGGTGTAAAGGTGAAAGGGAAGGAAGGTTGGATGGTAGTAAGGTTAAACGGTGAAAAAGAAGGTGAAAACCTTTCTCTTTTTGCCCTTTCACCCTCCTACCTTCTCATCGTCCCACCTTTTCTCTATCTTCTTTTCTCCCTGTAGGTTATCATTTTCTGGATTTTAGCGGATAATATTTTTGTTTTATTCATGGGATTCTCATCTTCCTGTACAACACCAACCCTTTCTGCTATTATTAGCTGAGTTCTTAATTCAGCACAAGAACCCTTAGCAATTCTCAAGAATCTCAAAAATTCATTGTTGGATTGACGGTCAAAACCCTCTGCAACATTCGATGGTATTGAAACTGCAGAGCGTTGAATCTGGTCTCGTAACCCATAATCCTTGCAGATTTTCAAAATGCGATAAACTTCAACAGCAAGACTAACTCCTTCTTGCCAGATTGTGAGATCTTCAAACTTTTCAATTCTGTTGTTCATAATTCGTAAGATTTAAGGTTAAAAAATGAAATATAAGAATTTACATTCTATAAAATACAACCTCAAATCCAAACCATTTCACCATTCTACCATCTCACCCTTCCACCCTTCCACCCTTCCACCCTTTCACCCTTCCACCCTTTCACCCTTCCACCCTTTCACCCTTCCACCTTTGCCATTCTCCCTGCCCACGCCCCCTCATCTCAGCTCCAGTCGCTCATTCTCTCCAAACATCTCATAGCCCGATGTAATAATCTTCTCTCCAGGTTCCAGCCCCTCAATTACTTCATAATACCGGGGATTTTGCTTTCCGATTCTGACCTCACGTTTGTAGGCAGCGGTTTCCGACTCATTAAGCACAAAAACCCAGCGGCCACCGGTGCTCTGGAAAAAACCGCCACGGGGGATCAAAACGGCCTTGGCGGGTTGACCCAGTTGCAACTGGACATGATAAGTTTGTCCGGTACGGATTTTTTCAGGCCTGGAACCATCAAAAACCAAGTCAATCTCAAACTGACCATCGCGAACTTCGGGATAGACCTTTTTCACATGCAGTTTGTAATCGTCCCCGTTGCGGTCGAATGCAGCAGGCAGTTCCCTCCTCACTTTATCGATGTAGTGCTCATCCACATTGGCCTCAATTTTATAATCCGACAGCACATGAACCATACCGATGCGCTGTCCCTGGGAAACAGACTGTCCAATTTCAGCATCCAGCATTCCCAACTGACCGTCAACAGGGGCTTTAACCTCAAGATTATCCAGTCTTTCCCGCACCAGTCCCAACATTTGGCGCATCTTCAGAAGGTCATTGTCCAGAGTTTTCATATTAGTCATCAACATAATAGAATCATTCCGGGCTTTAAGCCGGTTTATTTCCAATAACCCTTTCTCATACTCAAAATCTTCTTTGGCTTGCAAAAATTCTTCACGCGGTATCAACTTTTCTTCATACAACATTTGGGATTGTTCATAATTCCTCTTTTTTCGTTGCAGACGAAACTGATTATCAAGCAAACTCTTTTTTGATTGTATCATTTCTGATTCAAAGCTGATGCGGGTATTTCGCAAATAATTCTCTTTTTCGGCCAAAGAGGCTTCACTGTTGAGGATAGTCTGAAAAAGCTGCCGATTCTCCAACCTGAGAATTATATCTCCCTTCTGAACCATGGCGCCCTCTTCAATTATTTTTTCCTCAACCCGTCCTCCTTCAATCGCATCGAGATAGATAGTTGAAATGGGTTCCACCCGACCAATGATGGTTATGTAATCATTGAACATTCCGCTTTCCACGGTACCTATGGATAATTTTTCTTTCTCCACCCGCATCACCGAACTGTGGTCGGCCCAAATAATCTGGTACAAAAGAAACAGCAACACCACTGTTCCCAAGGCAATATAAATATGCTTCTTTTTAATTCCTTTTTTCTTTTCTATGACTCTGTCCATTGACATATTTCATCAATTTAAAATTACACTTTTCATTAGCTGGTGAGTTGAAAAGTTCAAAAACCTCCTTTCTTCTGCCTTGCAACTGAGTTCCTTTGAACCAATACCACCATTCTATCCATTCATCTTTTTACCTTCCTACCCTTATACCATTCCACCCTTTTAATATCCACTTCCATACCAAAAACCACTAAACATTGAACAACAGAACAATAACCTCATCAGAGCACATCGGTATGTAAAAAAAACATACGCACACCTGTAAAATATTTTGACACATTTTTGCTTTACTCTTTACAACCCCATACATTTGAATTATCAAAAAAAATATGCGATATGGTCAAAGGAAATATCCTGATTGTTGATGACAATAAGAGCGTTCTAACGGCTTTGGAGTTTCTTCTTTCATCCGAGTTTGATAAAGTTGAGTGCATTTCAAACCCCAATTTGATAACCTCCCAGCTGGAAAAAACTCCATACCACCTGGTTCTTCTGGACATGAATTTTAAAACAGGAGCAAATACGGGAAATGAGGGAATTTACTGGCTTCAGCACATAAAAACAAAGAAGCCGGAAATATCGGTAGTTATGATTACCGCTTACGGCGATGTGGAATTAGCCGTAAATGCATTAAAAACAGGGGCCACAGATTTTGTTTTGAAGCCCTGGGACAACACCAAACTTTTGGCTACCGTGAAAGCCGCCGTTCAACTCAGCCAATCGCGAGGAGAAGTCAACTCCCTGAAGCAAAAGGAAAAAGACCTGAAAAGCGGTCTCCAGAACAACCGGAAGCACATCATCGGCTCTTCTCCTAAATTGATGCAGGTATTAAATCTGGTCCGAAAAGTAGCAAAAACCGATACCAACGTGCTGATTACCGGAGAAAACGGAACAGGCAAGGAACTTATTGCTCAGGAGATACATCATCTGTCGGTCCGAAGCAATGAGATGCTTGTAGAGGTAGATATGGGGGCCATCAGCGAAACACTATTCGAAAGCGAACTGTTTGGGCACGTCAAAGGGGCGTTTACGGATGCCAAAGAAAACAGAGCCGGCAAATTCGAGGTAGCGAATCAGGGAACCCTTTTTCTGGATGAAATTGGAAATCTCCCCCTTCATCTTCAGGCCAAATTGTTAACTGTTTTACAAAACAGGGAGGTCACCCGCGTTGGTTCCAACAATTCCATACCGATTAACATCAGGCTTGTTTGCGCCACCAACCGGAATCTTACCTCGCTGGTAAATGATAGTCTATTCAGAGAAGACCTTCTCTACCGTATCAACACCATACACATTGAAGTGCCCCCATTGCGTGAACGCGGCGAAGATGTGCTGATACTGGCCCGGTTCTTCCTAAAAAAATATGCCTCAAAATACGATAAATCTCAATTGGAAATTAACAAACAGGCACAAGAAAAACTCCTGAAATACAACTGGCCGGGAAATATACGTGAACTGGAACATGCCATCGAAAAAGCAGTAATTTTAAGTGATAGCAACGTACTCAAACCCGATGATTTTTTCCTGAAGCCTGTTACAGGAAATCATTCCCGAACGATTGAAGATACCCTAAACCTTGAAGATATGGAGAAACAGCTTATTTCCGCGGCAATTGAAAAACACCCCGGAAACATTACCGCAGCCGCCAGTCAACTTGGAATAACCCGTCAGACACTCTACAACAAAATGAAAAAACTGAACCTGCAATGAAGTTTTCTTTTATAACACATTCCGTCATTGTTATTCTTCTGATTGCGACATCAGCAATTACAGCAGGATGGGGCTTCTTCGACTTAAACAGCCAACTGCTCGGAATGATGGCTTCACTTTCATTTTTGTTGCTGATCTGGCATCTGATCTCCTATCAAGCCCGGCTGTTTAGAAAAATAAACTATTTTTTTGATGCGGTACGAAATGAAGACTCTGCACTATCCTTTCCCAAAAATAACAATGACAAATTTCTTAACCAGCTTAGTTCAAATCTTGACAGAATTAACGAACAACTAAAACGAATAAAGACGGAAAGCCATCAACGAGAACAATATTTTCAAACGCTAACAGAACATGTAGCCACAGGAATAATCTCTTTTGACGAAACCGGTTTCATCCTTAATGCTAACAAAAGCCTGAAACGAATGCTGGGCCTCGAGCAACTTACCCACCTCCGGCAACTGAAGAAAGTGGACGGCCAGCTGGCCAATATGCTGTTGAACCTTCCCCCCGGAAATCAGCGAATGCTTACCATCAAAACGGCAGTCGGAAGAACTGTCAACCTCCTAATAAAATCAACTTCTTTTAAGAATGAAAACCGCACACTCAGGTTGGTTTCACTTCAAGACATCAATGACCAACTTAGCGAACAGGAGTTGGATTCATGGCTCAAATTAATCAGAGTACTCACACATGAAATCATGAACTCAATTGCGCCGGTTACTTCACTTTCTGAAAACCTCAGGAACCTGTACACCCGGGAGGGAAAAGTGATTACACCGGAAATGGTTTCCGAAACTGTTATCGCCAAAACAGCAAAGGGGCTGGAAGTCATTGAACAACAAGGCAAAGGACTCATTAGATTCGTGGAATCGTACCGAAAACTCACGCGGCTTCCAAAACCGGAAATAAAGCCGGTCAACCTCAAAAACCTTATTGAAAACACCGTACTCCTCAATAAATCCTCCTGGCCTGACCTGCGAATATCCTTGCAAATTCTGGATGCCGATTTACGCATCCCGGCAGATGAAAAATTATTCTCGCAGGTGCTGATAAACCTGCTCAAAAATTCAGCAGAGGCTCTTGAAGGTAATGATAATGGAAAAATATCAATTACAGTTTTACTCAACCCGGATAACCGGGTAGAAATCACCATTAAAGACAATGGTCCCGGCATTCCACCCGGCATCATGGAAGAAATTTTTGTGCCCTTTTTTACCACCCGTGAAAATGGCAGTGGCATAGGACTGAGCTTGTCCCGGCAAATCATCCGTCTTCATGGAGGAAAACTTAACGCCAGGTCGCAGCCTGGTAAAGAAACCGTCTTTTGCATTGAAGTTGATTCGGCAGATTAATGTTTCAGGAAACTTTTCAGACAACAATCCGTAATTACGACTTAACCCCGATTGTAATTTTGTAAGTTTATTAAACAATTTCTTTATGGGGGGTTCATCACAAAAATTCATACTTGTTCTAAGAAAAATCTATTCAAAAGTTATGTCTCTTTACTATAAATATTCGACACCTTCAGCGTCGAGATGCATAATATTGCAAACTACTATAATCATAGGAGCCTTTCAGGCTCCATTCAGATATAATTTAAGTCATGACCCCGTAAGCGGGTCAAATCTTTATAGAAATCCAAATGTGCCTGAAAATCGACCCAAAAGCGGGTCGTATCAACAATAATGTATTTAGTCTAATGATTATTTTCTACAAATTTGTTTCTTTCAAAGTCCAATAGAGTAAGCGTTATTACAATAAACAAAAAAATAAATCCATGACTGTTGACAATTACAGCAACCTCTAATAACAACATCAAATTTTTTATATAACTTATGTTTCAGACAATCAGCAAATATCTAGGGGCCTTCCTTTTCCTGTTACTGTTGGCCTTAATAGCCATACTTCCTTTCCCTGTTCTTTATGCCATTTCCAACTTCTTTTCATGGCTTTTGGGTAATGTTTTTAAATACCGCCTGAAAGTAATTGAGGAGAACCTGAAAAAATCAGACCTTCCTTTATCTGACAAAGAAAGAGAGCATACAGTAAAAGCATATTACCGCAATTTATCAGATATCATTCTGGAAGGTCTAAAAAGCTTTTCCATGTCGCAGCGCACAGTGATTAAACGCCACAGAGTAGTAAATCCGGAACTATTGAATCGGTTCCATGCTCAGGGAAAAAGTGTTATCGTGGTTACCGGTCACATTGGAAACTGGGAATGGGGAAGTCTCTCGGCAGGCATCTTTACCAATTACAACGTTGTGGCATTTTACAGTCCAATGCGCAACAAACCCATCGACAAAATGATGCGGTGGTCGCGCTCACGGTTTGGCACCATTCTCTCACCCACAAAAGGCACTACCAATACTTTTGCAGAAAATAAAGATTGTCCCACTCTATATGTGATGGCCGCCGACCAGAGTCCCTCAAAGGTTTCATCGGCTCACTGGATTCATTTTCTGGGGAGAACCACCGGATTTCTTCACGGCCCTGAAAAACATGCCCGCCACAACAATTATCCGGTGATTTTTGCCGAGATTGACAGAATAAAGAGAGGTCATTACGAATTAGAATTGAAGATTCTCACCGAAAAACCTATCGAGACAGCTCAGGGAGAAATTACCCGACAATATGCCAAAGTTCTGGAAGATTACATCCGCAGGCATCCAGACAACTGGCTGTGGTCGCACAGAAGATGGAAACGAAAACCACCACAGTAACATCCTCAACGATACATCTCATCAATCACCTCACGATATTTTTCTTCAATCTTGCGCCGACGCAGTTTCAGGGTGTTAGTCATGGTGCCATTTTCGATGGTGAAAGGTTCCTCCAGCAGCTTTACTTTTTTAACTCTTTCATAAGAAGCAAGGTGCTGCTGAGCTGCTAAAACATGGTCTTCGATAACCTCTAACAATCCAGGATGCGACAATAAATCCTGATCAGCTATATTTTCAATAATCTTTTGGCCGGCCATCTCCTTTAACTTACTCATAAGCGGAACAATCAAAGCAGTAACGAACGGACGGTTGTCGCCGACCACCACAATTTGCTCTACCAGCTCTTCCTGCTGCAGCAATGTTTCAATCTTCTGGGGCGACACATACTTCCCCACCGACGTTTTCATCAGGTCCTTAAGGCGATCGGTCATTATCAAATCTCCGTCCTCGGTCAATTTTCCTTCATCACCCGTATGAAACCAGCCATCGGTCATGACAGCAGCTGTCTCTTGCTCTTTTTTGTAGTAACCGCTGAAAACACTATCTCCTTTTACCAAAATTTCGTTTTCCGCACCAATTTTCACCTCAACGCCAGGCATCACTGTCCCACAGGTTCCATAGGTATATACATCATTACGAAAACAGGAAACAGATGCAGTAGTCTCGGTGAGCCCGTAACCATAAGTAACAAACAAGCCGAACGCATTAAAAAACTTCAAAATATCCTGACTTAAAGTCGCACCTGCACACGGCATAGAACGAATGTTCCCTCCAAAAACATTTCTTAATTTCCGAAAAACCAATTTGTCGGCCACTGCCAGTTTCCATTTTAAAATGAGAGGCAATTTAGCATTACGACTTCGATAGCCATTTGCCTGAAGCCCCTCTGCAATAGCCCATTTAAATATCTTCTGTTTCACAGGAGACCACCTCAACATCTCCTCCTGGATGCCCTGATACGTTTTATCAAAAAATCGGGGAACAACACACATTTGAGTGGGCCTGACTTCTTTCAGGGCATCCACCACATCCCGTGGATTATCAAGAAAAACAATAACCACCCTGCTGTAAAGCATGATATGCGACCAGATCCGCTCAAAAACATGACTTAATGGAAGGAAACTTAGAGAAACATCATCAGGACTAAGACTCAGCCGTTCCTCGTGAATTTTCCAGGCGTTTACAAAGTGAGAATGCTTTAGCATCACTCCCTTGGGTTCTCCGGTGGTTCCTGATGAATAAATGATGGTGGCAAGGTCATCAGGCTGATAAGAAACAAGTTTATCAGAAAGGGAAATATGAAAACTTTGTTCCTGGGACAGCCCCAAAAACGAAGAAAAAGACAAAATCCTGTCATCCACCGTGTTGCAATTATCAAACACAATAATCCGCTCAAGCGTGTTCTCCTCATCCAACAGGCATTTCACCATTTCCTTTTGCTCACAAGTACCAACAAAGAGGATTTTTATTTCTGTCTCATTCAGTATGTATCTGATTTGCTCCATGGAGGAAGTAGCATACATCGGAACCACCACTCCACGATTGGCCATTATCCCCAGATCAGTCAAAAACCATTCAGCCCGGTTTTGGCTGATAATTCCCACATTATCTTCTGCCCTGCTGCCCAGAATATGAAGTCCGGACAACACCTCCTCAACTTTTTCGCCCAACTGATTCCAGCTCCACGATTTTTTGGTCTTCTCTCTAAAACGAATTATTTCTTCAGATCCAAACTCCTCAATTCGACTCAGGAGCATTCTAATTACATGGTTTTCCATAAATATTTCTTTCCGGGGTATATTTCAAAAACTAAATAATTCTACGTTACAACTTCAATCAAGATTCGCTAAAAGCACAGGATGAGAGGTGTAAATCTCTATTTATCTCTTTCGTCCCCCGTTAAAACCGTCCTGAAATCATGTATCCTCAGAGTTAATCAAATTTCGATCCGTTTTTTTTAACGAAGAAAACTCTTTTGGGTTACATGAGGCAAGTGGCCATAGAGGTTATGAAAGTTAGCTGGTTCCAATTCCGGAATCGATCTATTTAATAAATGAGTAAAGGGAAGTTTTATTTATGATTGTTATTTTTCTTTCGCTGACCGTTTGTTATAAGAGACGTCCTTACCACATAAAACAATTTCAGCCGCAAGAGGCGACAGAACGATAACTTTCTTCTGTCACTGCTCCTCAGCTATTCGTGATTGCATTGAATGTTTGCTTGTTACAACTCTTTCACATCTCAGCGATTTATGTTGAAAAAGATTGGCTGGTTTAATTGAGCAAGAACCAGCCTTTTTGTGAAAGAAATCATTATCTTTAGCATTACCTGATGATTTTCTGAATTTTGCAAGCCTCTTTCCTTCCATCCCGAAAAAATTTAAACAATGAAACAAGCAATATATCTCATACTTTTCTTATTTATGATAGCAACAACTTCTTCCGAAGCTCAGGAAAAAACAGCCAATTTTAACATTCTGGCTTTCTCCAAAACAGCAGGATACCGACACGGCGCAATTCCTCAGAGCCTAGTGGCGTTGGGTCAATTGGCAGAACAAAACAACTGGAAAATAACAGCAACAGAAGAGGCTGAAATTTTTAATCCGAAAGATTTAAAAGCATTTGACCTGGTAGTATTTGTACATACCACCAAAGATATTCTGGAAGCAGACCAACAGGAAGCTTTGAAGAATTATATTGAAACCGGAGGCGGACTACTGGCCCTTCATACCGGTGCTGATACAGAATACGAATGGCCATGGTATGCAGAGGCTATCGGGGCCTCCTTTGTCGGGCACCCGCCATCACAGGAAGGAAAACTCATCATTGAAGACCGCTCACATCCGGCCACAGAACATTTTCCTGAATCCACCTGGATAGTCACGGACGAATGGTACAGTTTCGATCGCAATCCACGGGAAAATGTGCATGTATTAATTTCCATTGATGAAAGCTCCTACGATGTGGACGACGACCGTTGGTTTGAAGGTGCCAAACAACGAATGGGCGACCACCCTCTGGTATGGTACAAAGAAGTAGGCGAAGGCAAAGTTTTTCAGACTGCTTTAGGGCATGAACCCGGGCTTTATCACAATCCGATATTCCTTAAACACCTTGAAGGAGCCGTTCTATGGACAGCCAAAAGAGATTAGATTGAAAAACACTATGATCGGGAGAAACTAATTTCTTTTCTTTAAACGGACACCAGTGTTTCAATATATTTATTTAGGGTAAGTGTGATTTTCTGTACAACATAATATAAAATTTGGCACTATCTTTGGTTCCAAATTTTACATATTATAATACTAACATAAACCCTAACCAGAAAATGAGAATCGTTCTTCTGAATCTGTTATTCTTAACAGTTTTGGCAACCACCGCCTATGGGCAGCAATTCACCATTAGCGGAACCATTACTGATGCCAGCACCGGCGAACCGCTATTATCAGCCAACATCTACAACCCTGAAACACTAACGGGAACCGTAAGTAATGTTTATGGGTTTTACAGTTTTACACAGCCGAAAGGGACGGTTCCTTTAACCGTATCTTTTACCGGCTACCAGGCATTTCAGTCCACTTTTAATCTCTCTAAGGATACCATATTAAACATCGCTCTGAAACCTGTCATTGAACTTTCAGAGGTGGTAGTTTCAGCCCAAAGCCCCATGCAAAACATCAAAAGCAGCGAGATGAGCACCATACACCTCTCTCCTTCCAAAGCTGAATTGGTCCCCTCACTTTTGGGCGAAACCGACATCATAAAGACACTGCAGTTAATGCCTGGAACCCAAGGAGGTACGGAAGGCACCAGTGGATTTTATGTCAGAGGTGGAAGTCCCGACCAAAACCTGATTTTATTGGATGGTGTTCCCGTTTACAATGTCAATCACCTGTTTGGTTTCATGTCGGTTTTTAATTCTGATGCCATCAGGAATGTAACCCTTACCAAAGGGGGATTCCCGGCCCGGTACGGAGGTCGTCTCTCTTCAGTACTTGACATACGCATGAAGGAGGGAAACAACAAAGAGTTTAAGGGAAATGCCTCCATCGGACTAATTTCCTCAAAACTCACACTGGAAGGCCCCATAAAAAAAGACCAAACATCTTTTATGGTCTCCGGCAGACGGTCGTACATTGATGTATTGTCCTACCCCATTCAGATAATGGCCAATAATGAAAGTGATGACGAGAACCTTTGGATAGGCTATTTTCTGCAGGATTTCAATGCCAAGGTCAATCATATTTTCAACGATAAACATCGACTTTACCTTAGTATTTATACCGGTAAAGACAAGTTTTTCGTAAACGACAAATACGAATTTAGCACAAACGACGGTTGGAGTGATGAATATGAAACTTTTACTTACAAAAATAAGGACAAAGCCAATCTTCAATGGGGCAATACAACAGGTGCCCTGCGCTGGAACTATATCATCAACAATCAACTGTTTGCCAACATGACAGCTACCGTCAGCAATTACAAATTCAGCATCAGCGAAAACTATCAGGAAGAAAAAATTTCACACAGTAACAATGAGATTGAGAAGTCTGAATACTTCTACGAATATTACAGTCAGATTAAAGATTTTGCTGTCAAGGCAGATTTTGACTTCTTCCCTTCTCCTGCCCATCACATTCGCTTTGGGGCACAAAACACGCTCCATTATTTTTCCCCCGGTGTAACTGTAAACCGTGACAATTACGGTGGCAATGAAGCCGCCATCGACACCACCTACGGCAACAAAAATCTGGAAGCCAACGAATTTCTTTTATATGCTGAAGATGACATTACGCTCAACGATTTCCTGAAAGTCAACATTGGAGCCCATTATTCTGCATTCAGCATTCAGGGCAAGACTTACCAGTCACTGGAACCCCGTATATCGGCCAGAGTTATGCTATCGAACCGTATGTCCCTCAAAGCCTCGTACAGCAGGATGCAACAATATCTGCATCTGTTGGCCAACTCCTCCATGGGATTGCCTACCGACCTGTGGGTGCCGGCCACAAAGAAAATAAAGCCTCAAAACGCCTGGCAAAGTGCTATCGGACTTTCCTATTCACCAAATCCCAACTTCGAGTATTCTGTTGAAGGTTACTACAAAAAAATGAGTGGCCTGATTGATTACGCTGAAGGAGCCAGTTTCTTTGAGCTCAACCAGGGCAACTGGGAAGACCTGGTAACCAGCGGCGAAGGCGAAAGTTACGGTGTGGAACTGTTGGCCCAAAAACACGACGGCATCCTCTCGGGATGGATGGGATACACTCTTTCCTGGGCAAATCGCCGTTTCGATAACATCAGCTTTGGCCGGACATTTCCTTTTAAATACGATGCCCGTCATGATTTCTCGGTGGTATCGACCATCAAATTTTCAGAAAAGACAGACATGGGCGTTACCTGGGTTTATCGTACCGGCTATCCGATGACCATGGAAGACGAAAAATACAATTCGCCTTTTACCTTCTTCAGGGAGCCCAATTCAGTTGAAACCTTCCGAAGCAATGATATGATAGACCATTTCGACAACCGTAACAATTACCGAATGCCTGCTTATCACCGTCTGGATTTAGGAATAAATTTTCACAAGAAGAAAAAACGTGTTGACCGTACCTGGAGTTTTGGAGTTTACAATGCCTATGCCCGAAACAATCCGTTTATGATTTACAAATCGAATGAATGGGATGAAGAGAAGCAACAGGAGGTTTCCCGCCTCAAACAATTAAGTATCTTCAACATCATCCCTTATGTGCGCTGGAGCATAAAATTTTAATCCTCAAACCTCAATATACTTACCGATGAAAAAAGCATTGATAACAACATTGTCAGTAATTCTGATAATCCTGACCACCAATTGTGAAAAGTACGTTTCCGATTTCGAATATGATAAAAAAAATCCACGATTGGTACTGAATGCTATACTTCAGCCTGACAGCATCATCAAAATCAACATTTCCACCAGTCAGATATTCAACCCTCCCACCAAAACAACAACTATCAACAATGCAGAGATCTCGCTGTATGAGGATAAAACGGCTTTAGGAGAACCAACTTCGATTGGTGGAGGCTATTATATTTTCGAGAGCCACTATCCCAAGCCTGGCAGCACCTACAGAGTCGAAGTAACTGTCGAAGGTTTGGAAACCGTTAGCGCAGAGACAACCGTTCCACCCATCGTGGATTTTACAGCAACCAGTCACGGCCCTGTTGACAAACCCTTGCAGGATTGCACTGGATGTGAACCGGAATTACGTGCCGAATTTTCACTGACGTTAAATCCCGACACCGAAACCCAGTTGTTTGGTACCTCCATTATGATCAACAAAGCAGTAATAGAATACGATTACGAAAGTTGGGAATGCATACAAACTGAAAGAACATTAGATGACGGTAGCATTGTAATTTACGATAGTTGTTACTATAGCAGCGCAGACACATTGGGATATTATAATGAATATCCGAGCTTTTATACCAATAACAGGGCTGTGAAATTCACAAAAAACTGGAGAGAATATTACATTAGTTTCCAGGAATATGAGAGTCATGGCACAAAGGTTTACTATTCCACAAAGAACCAGCCTTCAGGTGCTTTCCAGCTTAATCTGACTGTTCCTTACTGGGCAATGAATGGGGACGAAGTGGACAAGATTACTTTCTGGGTAGATGCTTACGATGAGGCGCTTTTTCAGTTTATGTATTCACTGGCCCAGGCAGAAGAAGTTGATGGAGATCCCTTTGCCGAAAAAGTCCAGATATACTCCAATGTAAATAATGGATTGGGCATTTTTGGAGCTGTCTCGTCCTCTTCGGTTACCCTGGAATTTGATGTAAATACTTACAACAATTATTACTAATTTCTTTGGTGAATAATTCGTTAATAAAAACTTAAACGCAGAGACGCGATGACGCAAAGGTTTTATTATGAGTGAATTGCGCCGCAGGTGCATAGTCTTTTTAATGAATTAACTATCAGCTGTTTATAATCCAGAAACTTCTGGACAACGGAGTATTTTTGAAAAGAGAAACTAATTTATTAAAAAAATGTTGCGCGCCGCAACCAAAGCCCCTGTTTCTGTGACAAAGAAAACTTCAATGAGTAGTTGGCCTCCATTAGTGGATCCGGTTTATATGTTCTGACTATCCCTGGTTGCTACACGGAGATTTCGTCATTGCAAATCCCGACTATTCGAAAAAGCAATCTCTGCAAAGAAACAACTAAACAAAACCTCTCCTAAACAGTTATTCTGATATGACACACAAAACCGCAACAATCATTGGGTCCACCGGACTGATAGGCAGTCATTTGCTCGAAAAGATTCAAACAGATGACCAATTTAAGTCTGTAAAAGTCCTGGTGCGTCGTCCGGTAGGTTACTCACATCCCAAAGTAAAGGAGATGGTCATTGATTTCGAGGATCTGGAAGCATTCAAATCCGGAATCAAAGGAAGCGATGTGGTATTTTGTTCCGTGGGAACTACCAACAAAAAGGTAAAAGGCAATAAAACCGCCTACAAAAAAGTGGACTATGACATCCCCGTTCATGCAGCTCGGTTTGCAGAACAAGAGGGTTGCTCCCAATTTGTACTGGTTTCGGCCATCGGGGCCAACAGCCAAAGCAAAAATTTCTACACCCGGCTAAAGGGCCAGGTGGAAGATGCAATTAAACAAATGAATATCCCTGCCATACTGTTTTTCCGTCCGTCCCTGCTCCTGGGCAACCGCGAGGAATCCAGAATCGGAGAATCCATCGGGAAATGGGTAATGAAACCGCTTTCTTTTCTGTTGCCTTCAAAAATGAAACCTATACAGGCTTCCGATGTTGCCGGGGCTATGCTGAAAGCCTCAAATGCCATGTTTCAGGGAGTGCATATTTTTCATTATCGGGAGATGAAAGAATTATAACCGCATAAGAGATTAAAAAGTGCTTAAAGCATATTAACATTATACTAAGATAAAAGTAGCCCAGTCCCTGGGGCAGAAGGCAGCAGCTAAGAGTTGTGACGGATTCTTTGTGAGCAAAGCAGCAGAGTTGAGTGCTGACCAGCCACTCTTAAGCCGCAGAGTTAAACCTGCTTTGAGACAAGCCCCGACAAGATAAACTACACATCTTCAATAGACTACAACCCTTCTCGAATGAAAGTAAATCAGTCGTCAGGCAGTACTAACTACCGGCAAACCACCATACTGCTTTTATTAAACTAATCATACCCCATCTTTAAATGCCTTATAGCGTTCAATTCTCCGTTTAAAACATAATTTTTTTATCTTTGTCCAACCACAGACCACTTATTTTCTCCCCTGAGCGAACCACCATCATTCATTAAAAGCTCACACTGTGATGAAAAAACATCAAACTTCCCTTTCCCTGAAACTTCGTAGCGCTGCTATGATTAAGTCAGTTTTTACCTTACTTTTTTTCCTGATTGCCTCCTTTGTTCAGGCACAAACCACCATGCCAAAGGTTTTTAGCGACCACATGGTTTTGCAACGCGACATACACATTCCAGTTTGGGGAAAAGCAAACCCAGGAACCAAAATCAAGGTCACTCTTGCCGGTTACACCTCTACCTCCTTTGCTGATGATGAAGGACAATGGATGGTGCGACTTCCGAAGTTAAAAGCTGGTGGCCCATTTACACTGAATATATTCGAGGCTCAGAAACCCGGACCTGTTCTGACTTTTAAGGATGTGTTGATTGGTGATGTTTACGTAGCCTCCGGACAATCGAATATGGAATGGCAGGTACAGCAGGCCATGAATGCGAATGAGGAAATCAAAAACGTCAATTATCCCAACATCCGACTGTTTAATGTACCCCACAACAAAACCATTGCCCCTCAGGAGGACTTAAGAGACGGGAAATGGGCAGTTTGCGACACCTCAAGCGTTAAATCAGTCTCTGCTGTAGCTTATTACTTTGCACGAGAACTGAATAAAAATCTGGAAGTACCCATCGGAATTCTGCAATCGACCTGGGGTGGCACCCCTGTGGAAGCATGGACGAGCCGGGAGATGCTGCTGTCATCTCCCTTAACGCGGAACAACGTCCTGGGCTTTGACACCATAACACCTTCTCATTTTGTGAAAGACAGTTTGGATTTAATTCGTTTCTGGGATATTGTTTACAACCCACAAAACAACAGCGAACAAACTTATTCCGAACCTGATCTTGACGACTCCCAATGGGCCAAAATTAAAATGCCCACCACCCTCAAAAACATGGATATGCCAGCTTACGAGGGCATGGTCTGGCTGCGGAGAAACATCATTATTCCGGAATCAATGACCAACAGAGAGCTAACCATAAATCTGGGTCATCCTGAAATGAATTATTCGCTCTTTTTTAACGGAAAAGAGGTGTGTAAAAACATCTGGAATGCCAATCTGCCCCATGAGTATGTGCTTCCCGACTCGCTTATAGAAGAAGGAGAAAACACGATTGCCGTTCGTATGGCATTTCTGTGGGGCGGTGGTGGTTTTAATCCGCCGGCAGAAGAGATGTACCTGACCGATGGAAATATAAATATCAGTTTGACAGGCGCATGGAAATATCAAAAAGATCTGGAACCTGAAATCCCTTTTATCCAAAACTATCATCAATACCCGTCGTACTTGTTTAATGCGATGATTGCACCAGTCATTCCCTTTGGCATCAGAGGTTTTATCTGGTATCAGGGCGAAAACAATGTGGAACAGGCTTATGATTACCGCACCCTGTTCCCCATGATGATTGCCGACTGGCGCATCAGATGGCAGCAGGAATATCTGCCTTTCTTGTTCGTGCAACTGGCAAATTATATGGAGCGGGATTCTGTACCAACAGAGAGTAACTGGGCCCTGCTCAGAGAATCGCAGACCAAAACACTGAATCACCCCAATACCGGTATGGCCTGCGTCATCGACATTGGAGATGCCAATACCATTCATCCCCTTAATAAACAGGAAGTAGGGCGACGACTTGCGCTCATAGCACGAAATAGGATTTACCGAGAGCAAATTCAAGCATCAGGGCCCGTTTTTGAGGACTTTGAGATTGAAAACAGCCAAATCAGGATTCACTTTTCTGAAATTGGCTCTGGATTATCCATTCGCAATGAAAAAGAAATAAAAGGCTTTTCCATTGCAGGAAAAGATCAGCAATTCTATTGGGCAGAAGCTGAGATTAATGGCAATGAAGTGATTGTGCAGGCTGATGAAGTTTCGAATCCTGTGGCGGTTCGCTATGCATGGGCCAATAACCCCGATTGCAATCTAATTAACAAAGAGGGTTTACCGGCTGTACCATTCAGAACCGACCATTGGCCCGCAACGGAATAAAACCTTTAATCAGCTTATTTCAGGAAGACCACCGGCAAATAAACCTTCGATTTTTCCGGTTTGCCATCGGGCGATTGCGCGGGAATCCATGGCGGCATATCCATGACAATATCCACCGCCATTTCATCAAGCAAGGGTGACAGAGCTTTCTGCACCTTTACTTTTCGGATTTTCCCGTTTGATTTTACTTCAAACACAACCATTACCACCCCTTGCTGAGTGGCAGAATCCGGCATCTGAACAACTGAGGTTAAATATGCATTCAATCCCTCAATTCCACCGGGGAAAGAGGCCCGGGAAGTAAATCCCGAAATTAAAGAACCGAAAGCTTTTTCCGTACATTTCACATCATCTGTATAAAGTTTATTCTCCATTAACATTCGAGGAAAGTTTCCACGGCAATAGTTTCGGACAAGGATTGATTTCAAATCTCCCTCATTAAAAGTCCGTTGTTCGGTCAACAAAGCGTCGTCGTCATAAAGAAATTTCTCCCTGGTAACCGGACCTTTAGCCCCTGCTGATACGATTCTCTCAACAGGCAGGGAGTGGTCATTGTAATGAATATGAGTGTTGCTCATAGTAAACCCCTGGGCCTGTTTAAGAGAAATGCGCCCGGGAAGATTCGTTGCTGAATAATGAATTATTTGCCAGAAAGAAAGTTCACCGGCATAATTCAGCTGGCGTGTTTTGTAAAGATGCCCCTCTGCATTGAAGAAATAAAGTGTTTTGCCATCAACGGAGCCATCTTCGGCATATTCCACCCGCTCAATCAACTTTCCGGACACATCATAGAAAAAGCCCTCGTGCCATAACAATTTACCACCGGAATCATAGTGAGCCCGTTGAACCAGATTACCGGGATCATCAAAGGTATAGCATGAATAGTTTTCAGGTTGGTTGAAACGGTTAAACTCCACTGTTTTTACAATTCGCCCAATTGAATCAATAAAAACTGCAGAAAAATGGTTTGCCTCTCCGCGGGCTTTGCTGATTTTTCCTGAATACTGATAATCAATAAATCCGGAAACTCCCGATTCTGCCAGTTTTTGGCTACCTCTTCCCGGAACAAGGTCAAAAAAATCATCAATAATCTGGGTTTTGGCAGGAATTACAGAAATGAAAAGCAGCATACAAAAAGTAACCAGTAGTCTCATATCGGAAAGGATGGATTTGTCTTTTAAAACCATCAATTTACAGAAAAGAAAACCAGAAAATCCACACTTTTTACACCAAATGCATTTCTGCATTGGTCAATATAAAAAATGCCATGCAGATGGGTTACTTTCCACCTGCCATTCATTCGACTATATCCTTCAAAAAAAAATCCAATCAACAATTCTATTTCAAAATAGTCTTATTAACAGATAACCCTTTATCCAATTTGATATGGAGGAAATAAACTCCTCCGGGTATTTCGGGAAAAGTAACCTTCTCCTGTTTCTGAATTCCGGAGAATTCCTGCTGGAACAGGAGCTTACCCGCCAAACTGATAATCTCCACTCTTTCCAGAAACTCCGGACTGTCAATAACAAAGAAATCACTTACTGGAACAGGAAACACTTTTACGGAAGCATTCAGCGCGGATTGAGCGTCATAAGAATCAACCGTGAATTCCATATCTCCCAGGTTAAACCCTCCATTGCCCATATCCAAACGCAATAATTCATCCTCCTTGTAAAGATCAACTTTCGCCGTAATGGTAATAAAGCTGTTCCAACCAGTTGTTTTAGGAATTGTAACCTGGCCCCTCTCTTCTTCTCCCACATAAAATGTTACAGGCCCCCGCAAATCTGCATCACTGGCAATTCTAAGTTCCACAAGATATTCAGCAGTTTCCTGCACCTGAACAGTATATTCCAGCCATTCGCCGGACACAATCCAACCCACATTGGCATTTCCATTATCTCCGTATTCAGTATCCACCTGTTCATCCTGCCGGGGGCCGGCTCCCTCATTGGCAATGGATTTATCGAAATAAGCAATATTCTGACCTCCAATATCATAGTGAGTGGAATTGATGGTTCCGGGAATGAGATGCGGTTGATTAATGTCGGGATATGGATATTGCCCCTTAGGAAAAACGTTCATATTTATAGCAAATTGATCGAGACAGGCATTATCCACCACCACTTCAACACTTCCGGATTCTGTTCCCCAGTTTACTTCAACCTGATGGGTTCCGATGCCTGAAACCACTTCGACACCTGTAGGAAAAGTCCATGAATAATCAGTTGTATGCATCCCGGGAAGTGAATATTGCATCCCCGTTTGGTTCATATCAAAAAATACAGGCCCTGCCAGTTGTGGCATTTCCAAATTAACCGGAAACTCAATAATCTCTGAGATCCCGGCACCTGAAACCTGACATTTTACAGTGCCCGCTGTGCATCCCCAGTCCAAAACAACAGAACTTTCATTTACCCCGGTTTGTATGGTGGCATCATCAGGAACCATCCATTGATAAGTCCATCCCTCAACAGCGTCAAGGCTGTATTCCAGATTTTCCTGGTTGGGAACCACCGTTTCGGGGCCTTCAATGAACACGGTTTGGGGCGACTTAAAAACGCGAACATATTCCACCTCCATGGTTTTGGGAAATAAAGTCGCATCCACGCCTTCAGCACCTCCCCAGCTGCCACCAACAGCGATGTTTAAAATTAAATGGAAAGCTTTGTCAAACGGCCATTCCGCAAATGTTTTGTTTTCGTTGCTAAAAGAGAAATGCTTCACATCATCCACGAAGAAATCAACACGGTCGGGGAACCACTCAATGGCATAAGTATAGAAGTTGTTCTCAGGATCGTCCAGTATGGTGGAATTGCCCACCTGGGTGTTGATGGAATGGTTGTAAGCTTCGGTATGAACTGTAAAATGCACCACATTGGGATCGTAGCCCACGTATTCCATGATGTCAATCTCTCCGCTGGCAGGCCATCCGCCATACTCCCAGTTGGTGGGAAGCATCCAGATGGCGGGCCATGCACCACGTCCGCCTGGCAACTTCGCACGAACTTCCACCCTACCGTATAGCCAGTCGCCTTTGCCTTTAGTCAGCAATCTGGCTGAAGTATAAGCGCTTCCAAGGTACGATTCTTTCCGGGCTTCAATTATCAAACGGCCATTCTCAACCCGCGCATTTTCCTCTCTGTTTTTTGTGTAGTATTGTAACTCATTATTTCCCCAGCCATCGCCTCCTACATCATAAACCCACTTTTCAGAATCGGGCAATCCGGTGTAATCAAACTCATCGGCCCAAATGAGCGTCCAGTTTTGGGCAAAAGCACTTGTCACAATGGTAAACAGCACAAAAAACAGTAGGAATTTCTTCATTGGTAGATTTATTTATTATTCCCCAAAAATGAGAAAACATTTGCAAAACAGCACATTATTTAACACATCAAAACCTCATCAATGACCTCATAAAAAACTCATCTTTTCACATCTCTTACGCACCTGAAACCTAAGTGCATCATTCCACTGTCAGGAGTTGATTTCATTCTTGCCGAGGCTCTGTAACCCGCACAATATGAATCATTACAAAGAAATGAGCCTCCTCTGTTGCTTTTTTCGCAACACCCAACAACCCGGATTAGTTGAAACAAATCCAAACAACAAAGGTGAATTCTCCTGAATGAACAGGAAAACTCACCTTTATTTTAGAACTTTACAAAGACTAATCCTTCTGGCTATCCTTTACAACAACCCCAAACGATTCCAGTTCCTCAACATCATCAGGATTCAGTTGCCAGTCATGTTCAAAAACACCTTCCACCAGAACATTATGATTGCTCTTCTCGAACAACAGAAAATCCTTCATCCCCTTTAATGCCTGAGCACCTTTGGCTCCTCCAAAACGACTGCCGGTTTGTGGCATTTGTCCTTCCTCTTCGGGGATAAAAGTCCAGAAAGGCAACCCCGAACTTACCACCACCAGATTCCCATTGTTGGGAAAGCAGTAAACCAGCCCCAGGCTATCCTGCTCGTTTTCAAGCCGCATCGGCAATTCAGCCGACAAGTCGGCAATTACACTGTTGGTTTCCCGGGTGCCAAACAGCACAAGGTTGGCGTTCAGCAAATCATCACGACTCACCTGACTATCTGCAATCACACGTGGATTGACAGTGCTGTTCTGTTCAAAATAACCTCCAAAAGAAACAGAAAAATCGGCCGCTTCGCCGGCCACTGCTTTCCTGGCGGCAACCTCTTCCATTCCTTTTGCATTCTGTGTCCCATAAACATACAGATGCCGGCTTGTAACCACCTCATAAAGCGGACCTTCCAGCCCTTGCTTTTTAGCAACCACAGGTGCATGGTATTTTCCGCTCTTCCATTTCCCGTCAACTTTCGTGAAAGAATGATTGTATTTAGGAAGACTGGAAATGGTCTGACCATCGATATTAACCGCAACCTTTTCGGAAGCATTAAACAACTTATGACCATTCATCTCCAGGGTAAAAGCTTCCAGATTATCCGTTTTAACACTGATGGAATTGTTACCGGTAAACTGAGCATCAATACGGGCCAGTGTTCCGGGAGAAAGTTTATCAATTTGTACCCAATATGCACCGGGACGTTTGTACCAACGGGTCGCATACTTTATTCTGCCGGGAAACGGATCGCGTTTTATGTTATCGAACCATTTAAAAATTTGCCCGTTGGCATAAGCATTTGCCCAGGAATCATGCTGAACACCCGGATATTCATGATACTCCACCATGGTTCCCATATTTCGCAACTCTTCCACAATCTGACGTGTTCCTTCGGGACGAACCACAGGATCAGCTCCTCCCTGATGAATGGCCACAGGAAGATTGAGCGCATTCTCTGTCAAATCAAAATATTCCTGAGGTGGTGCAGGACAAACAGGGGCAATAGCAGCAAATAAATCCACATAAGCCATTCCAAGATAGAGGGTGCCACCACCTCCCATAGAGAGGCCGGTTAGAAAAATCCGGTTGCGGTCAATTTTAAAATCCTTCCGGCATTTGTCGATAATCTGCAACACATCATCTTCCGGAATGCCCACGTAACCCATTGTTCCACGGGCATAAGGTGCCACAACAATATACTCAACATCATCCCATTCGGGGAAATAGCGGGATGCCTCTGCATCATTCTCTCCGGGCAAATTTGTCTTCCCAAACACCCGCTTTAACGCAAGGCGGTGGTTCGACATTGCACCATGCAGCATTACAACCAAAGGATATTCCTTATCGGGATTAAAATTTTGCGGCAGGTAAAGCCCATAGGGTTGCTCCGAATCGTCAATTTCGGAATAGAAGGTCTCTACCTGAGGGCCGGGCTGGTAGTACTGGGCCGAAATTGCTGAAAAGATGAACAGGGTAAAAAGAAATAAAATAAGAAGTTTTCTTAAAGACATATCAGAAAGTTTACGTTATGGAAATTGATCATGCTTTCAAAAATAAATAAAGTTTTAGGATATTCTTTCCCACAAAGGAAATGTTTCTCAAACCAGTGTCGTTTAAAGCATAAAAAAAGGGGCCACCCACAAATTGCAGGCGCCCCTTTTATGGGATGTTTACCAGTAGTGCTAAAGAAATGTTTAAGATATGTTTATGGAATATATTTTAGAAAGATTGAGTTCTTATATCAGGTAAACTTAAGTTGTGCGATATTAGTTGTGCGAAGTATAAGAGCTCAAAACACAAAATCATTCCAAAGCATAAAACTCAAACAGTTTCTAAAGCTCTTTTAACTTAATGTTTCTAAACCAAACATCATCTCCGTGATCCTGTAAACCGATAAATCCCAAATGTTCTTCCCCTCCTGCATTAATCATTTCTTCCCAACCTTTAAACTTGCTGTTTTCAATCATTTGTTCCCATTCCGGGGTCCAAAGATTATATTGGACTACAATCTCATCATTTTGCTTATGAGTAACAACACCTTCTTTAACTGTCACTGACCCGGAATTCCACTCCCCCCAACCTTTACTGTTTTGAGGATTTGCAGGAATCAGATCGTACAGGGACGCCGATTGACGATTGCCATTTTTCCCAAGCTTTGCATCCAGGTGATTAACATTATCTAAAATCTGATATTCAGGAGCTGAGCGGTAAATAGGTAATTCATCAAACTCCCGCGCCAAATAAAAAACCCCACTGTTGCCTCCCTTTGACACTTTCCAGTCAAATTGCAATTCAAAGTTCTTAAACTTTTTACCATAAATAATGTCTCCTCCATCCTGCGCACCAGCTTCTCCTTCACCAGATCCATTTATTTTTATGGCATCATCTTCAATAGTCCAGGCACCGGGAACAATATTTTTCCCATACCCTCTCCATCCATCAAAATCCTCTCCATTAAAAAGTAAAACCCAACCATCTTGTTTCTCCGAATCTGTCAGAGTATTTAAAGAAATAGCCTCTTTTGTGATTTCCGATTTGTTTTTTTCGGGTAGCTCGGATGTTTCATCACCATTCTTCTTTTGACCAGATGAGCCACAGGCTGCAAGAAATAATAAAAAAACGAACAGGCTCAAAAGAATAATTTTATTTTGCATAAGACAAATTTTTTAATGTGTTCAGGTAAATGAATTTAATTTTGCAATACTGAAAAGCACCCTAATCGACAGGTGCTTTTCAGTCTCAGGTTTTTAAAAATAATACCTCAATTAATAACCATCATTTTGAGTCAAATCTTCATTCACATCAATGGCCGAAGTGGGCAGTGCAAAAACTGTTTTGGTTGCATCCGTAGCTGGCTTTTCCTGCCACGTTCCTGTAAATTTACCAAACCGGATTAAATCCTGACGACGGAAACCTTCCCAGTAAAGCTCAAAGCCCCTTTCGTCTAAAATATCATTAAGCGTCAAAGTCTCAAGTTCAGGAAGCTCCATCCCCTCAGCACTTCGGTGCGATCGGATAAAATTGATATCTTCAAGGGCCCCGGCCTCATCACCATTTCTAAATTTAGCTTCAGCACGTGTCAGATAAATATCGGAAATCCTCAGAATGGGAACATCGTTGGACGAGGAAAACTGACGTTCTGTTTCGGGTTTGGGTGCAAACTTAACCACCCTGACACCGTAATTTTCGGGAGAATCTCCCAGAACAATGTCCGGCACAAAAATCAGGGGATCACCATTCCTCATCTCCAAAGGTTCACCATCAGGTCCATATTGCTGGCCAATAAGAAATCCCTGATTAAAACCGGTTTCGTCCATAATACGATCGTCATAAAACCGTGCATCGTTATCCCGGTCCCAGGTATCTACAAATGTAGATGTTGTGGAGCCACCATTCCAAAGACTGGTATAATTCCCAAAGGTCTGGCTATAGTGCAAAGTAAAATTGACCCAAACACTGCCACCGCCCATATCAAATTCATCACTCATGGGTACAGTAAAAATAAATTCAGGATGATCACCGGTAACATCATGCTGAAACATTGACCAATAGTCGTCCGTCACTTCATATTCACCAGAATTGATAACATCATCTGCATAAGAGATTGCCTCACTCCACATTTCAGCGCCTCCATAAACCTCATAATTAAGATAAAGTTTGGCCAGCAAAGCGTTTGCAGCTCCCTGGGTAACACGTTCAGTTCCAACTTCCGTTCTGGTTTTGAGATTCGGCAAAACTGCTTTCACCTCTTCAATGATAAAATCAACGGCTTCTTTTCCTTCCAAAACCTGCGGTGTTACTGAAAAATCAAGCTGATCAGAAGGGCGAAATGGGACTTTACCCCAAAGATCATAAATGACATACATATAATAGGCTCTTAGGAACCGGGCCTCATTGATATACTGCTCAGTTGTTTCATTCTGCTCAAACTGTCCAATATAATGAATGGCTGTATTGGAACGTGAAAGCCCACGGCTCATGGCATCCCAAACGTTCTTAAGTCTGATGTGATCTGCATTCCAGGTATGAACATGCAACTGCTGCCAAGCACCATTGTCAAACCAGTCAGTTCCCCGCGTAGGAAAAACCGTCTCGTCGGTGGTAATCTGCTGAAGTCCCCAATAGTCATACCACTCAATAAGCTGTCGGAGACTTGCATAAGGCGGATTAATAAGTGACTGAACGTTATTTGGATTGCGAATCAGATCGCCTCCAAGTGTTTCATCTATTATATTTTCTTCCAAATCGGTACATCCCATCATTGAGAAGGCCAGGAAAAACACCGACAGTGAAAAAAGGATATTATTTCGTTTCATAATTTTTTATATTAAAATAATTTATCAACATCAAAACTGAAGATTTACACCAAAAGTAATTGTCCGGGGCAATGGGTAAGATGTATAATCAACGCCCATAGACGGAACACCATTTTCTCCTGCATCCACACTCACCTCAGGATCAAATCCCGAATAATCAGAGATTAAAAGCAGGTTGTTACCGGTGGCATAGATACGGGCCGTACTGATCCAATCCAAAGCATTGGTATCAAAGGTATAACCCAGAGTAAGATTTGAGAAGCGCAGGAATGAACCATCTTCCACAAAACGGGAAGAAAATGCATTGGAGTTGGCGGGTGACTCATTTGAGTTATAAACGGCCTCAGTTACATTTGAATTACGTTCAAGTGTTCCCTTCACAAAAATGGCATTAGCTGTGTTGTTATAGACCTTATTACCTTCTGAACCATACCAAAACATGCTAAGATCAAAACCTTTGTATGTGAAAGAAGTGTTGAAACTGTAAGTGAAATCGGGCAAGGCCGAACCCAGTGGCTCCAATACATCATTTCCTTCCTCATCTTGTTTATATTGACTGATTCCTTCTTCGTTGAACCCCTCAAAAACACGTCCATAGAAAGTACCAATAGGTTCCCCATTTGTAATTATCTGCACCCGGGTTCCCGATAATCCCTGACCGGAAGCATTTCCTGTTTCGATTAACGTCACAGGAAGGTCTTCCACCTCATTCTTTACCTTAGAAAAATTAAAACCCAGATTCCAGATCAAATCATTATTTTGAATTATATCTCCATCCAATCCAATTTCATAACCGGTATTTATTATTTTAAGATCCGGAACATTCTGCCACTGAGTGTCTGTAACGGCAGGCGCTTTTGCAAAAACTTCAAGTAATACATCTTCTGTTTGTTTACTGAAAATATCAAGAGTACCTCTCAGGCGGTTATCAACAAACCCAAAGTCCAATCCAATATTAGTCTGATAGGTGGTCTCCCACTGAATATCAGGATTCGGAGTTCGAAGAAAGGTGATTCCCGGTGTTAAAACTCCGTTGAAATACCCATTGGCTGAAGGAGTTGTTCCGACAGCCAACAAAGAAATTTTATCCTGGATTTCCTGATTACCGGTCATACCCCATCCAATACGAAGCTTCAGATTACTAATAGCATCAACATCGGCAATAAATTGTTCTTCTGAGAGACGCCAGGCAATAGCTGCAGAAGGGAAAAAACCATATTTATTATTTTCTCCGAACTTGGAAGAACCGTCGGAACGTGCTGTTAGGGTAAGTAAGTATTTTTGATCAAGAGAATAATTGAAACGTCCAAAAAACGACTGCAATTCTCTTTCATATGCATAAGAACCAGCCTCGGGAGAAGAGGGACTGCCATATCCGAGATTATTGGTATAAAGAATATCATCAACTTCAAAACCAGTTACCCTGATTTGTGTCCCCGAGACTTTAAAATACTGATAAGCATGGCCGGCAAGAACATTAACTCTGTGCCGATTATTCAAATCAGAATTCCATGTCACGAAATTTTCAACCAAACGGTTATTGGCCGCAATTGAATTAACATTGGCTTCCCCTTTGTTTGTCAGATAATTAAGCTCATATCCCTGATTAACTTTCCGCTCAGCCACCGACCGGTCCAATCCGATATTCAGTTTATACTTCAGATTCGTGAGAAGCTCTAACTCTACCGACATATTGGTTAATATGCGATTGGTACGAGTAACATCATCCGTCAGATTCATCATAGCCACCGGATTACGCTGTTCTATAGTATGCTGATAATAGCTGCCATCTTCTGCATAAATAGGAAATGTGGGATTAAGTTTGAGTGCAGTAAGAATCAGATCACCCTCAAATCCACCTGTTTCACCAATGGGGGCACGGCTGTCTTCTACATGAGAGGCAATCAGGGTTCCCTGTAAATTCAGTCTGCCATCAAATGCAGTCTGGCTTACTTTTATATTACCATTGATCTTCTCCATGCCGGTGGTGGTAATGATACCTTCCTGATCAAGATATCCAATCGATGCACGATACATCAGATTATCAGTTCCACCCCCGTAGGAAAAGTTGTGGTTTTGAGTTTTAGCGGTCTGGAAAATTTGATCCTGCCAATCGGTACTGGCACCCAGATCAAGTAACTTAGTTCCATCCTGCTTGGTATATTGGCGGAATTGACTAGCTGACAACACATCAATTTTTTCTCTTACCTGCGATACTCCATAGTATCCATTATAAGAAATGGTTCCCTCACCTTTAACTCCCTTTTTTGTGGTAATCAGAATCACACCATTGGCACCCCGGGCACCATAAATGGCTGTGGAAGATGCATCCTTCAATATATCAATAGATTCAATATCTTCCGGGTTCAAAAAACTAATCGGATTTTTATTGGACGCCTGGTTAATTCCCGCAGGTGCAGCCCCGTCAGGGGTAAGATCGGCATTATCAAGCGGTACTCCGTCCACCACATACAATGGCTCTTGTCCGGAACGGATCGAATTTGTACCCCTTACCCTGACTGACATTCCGGCACCAGGCTCACCGTTATTCTGGAAAAATTAACACCAGGAACACGGCCCTGCATCATTTCAGCGGGTGAGCTAGCCACACTCTTGTTCATCTCGTCTTCAGTAAGCCGGCTGGTTGCACCTGTCATATCCGACTTTCTCATTACGCCATAACCAATGGCAACAACTTCGTCCAAGCCAATGGAAGTCTGCTCCATAACCACATCAATTCGATTTCTGCCTCTAACTTCAATGCTTTGTTGAAGCATTCCTACAAATGAATAATTGAGAATCGCATTTTCGGGAACATTCTCAAGTACATAATTACCATCAACATCAGTAATGGTTCCATTCATCGTTCCATCTACCACAACAGAAACACCCGGAACCGGATCTCCGTTTTCATCTGCAACCTGTCCTCTCACCGAAATTTCCTGTTGCTGGGAAAGGTCACTGTTCAAATACCTCGGAACAATCACAATACTTTCATCGATTACCTTGTATGATACGTTTTCACCCTCAAGAAGCTGGTTTAGCACAATATCGACATCATAATTGTCCACCGAAATAGAAATAATCCGTTCATCATCCACCACATCCTTTTTATAAAATAGTGAATAACTTGTTTGAGATTCAATTGCATCAAACGCTTTTGACAGTTTAACATTTTCAAGATGAATCGAAACTTTCCCTACCTGGGAAAAAGAATTGTTTGCAGAGGCTGTAAATATTGCCACAAACAAAAACATAGCTGACATTTTCATGATCAACAGGGTTTTACTTGCACGAGAATTGTAGAACCTTCCCGCACAAAGTGCAAATTTTTTCATACATTTGGATTGTTTAAACGTTAGTAAATGGCCCCGCTTTCGGGGCGTTTATTGAATTCTGACAGGAATCAGCCCCCACTGATTCCTGTTGTTTTATAATAATGTCAGTTACTTTTTCAATAGTATCTGATTTCTATTTATTTCATATTTTATACCTGTAGAAACCCGCAACATCTCCAATGCTTTAAGAATTGATTTATCAAGGCTTACAGCGCCTCGGTAACGAAAGTTTTTCAAATCTTCAGTTTCAAAAACAAATTCAACATCATAAATTTTAGCCAGCTGCCTGGTAATACAACTCAACTTTTCATCTTTAAACTCCAGCAAACCTGAATGCCAGGAGGTAAATATCCGCGTATCCACATGGGAAACTTTCATATCCGAGTTCCTTACTACCACCTGCGTCCCTGGTTCTATCTCCACTTTTTTATCAGCACTCTCAACACTAACCTTCCCCTCCTCAAGCGTTATTGTAACAGGTTCTGAAGTCTCGTAAGCCTCAACATTAAAGCTTGTGCCCAAAGCCGTAACTCTCACATTTGCTGCTTCCACCAGGAAAGGAGCGCTTTTATCCTTTTCAACCTGAAAAAACCCCTCCCCGTTTAATTGAATAGTCCGGTTCTTTTGACCATATTTTGAAGAATAGACCACTGAACTACCACCGTTTAACCAAACCCGTGAACCATCAGGTAGTTCTATACTGGATGACTGACCGTTAACAGAGGAGACTGTATAAAAAAACTCTTTCTGAAAAATGCCTGTATACCCAGAATACCAAACTCCCACCGACGCCATTAAAATGATAATGGCAACAGCTGCAACTCTTGTCCAACTGTAAAATCGATGAAGAAGTGTATATTTTGATTTTTGTTCCTCTGCTTCGTTTAGATTTATTGAGTGGTGAATTTTATCGAGAACAGAGTCAAAATCCACACCGGTTTCTATCTGTTTTCCCTCCAATTCGTACCAATATTTACTCAAAAACTGATGCAATTCACCTGTGGAAGCCTTAGCCCTAAACTTGGCCAAAACCTGTTTTTCCTCATTCGGGTTGCATTCCCCTTCAATGTATTTTCTAAAAAGCTGCTCCATTCAAGTTTTCATGGCAGGGACATTCATCCCTTAATTAATTTCCTATGACTTCTATATAGTAAAACGCACAAGGTTCGATTAACCCCTGAATTATTTTAAATTTAATTTACATTTTTTTATAATTTCATTGTTTAAACCTCACGAAAATCACTTCAAATCAACCATTTTCGGGTATGTACAAACAAGAATAATCTATAATATTCACTTAACCTGAATTGCTCATAAACAATCTATTACAACGCCCAACTATCAGCAATCAAAAGCCTCCTCATCAAATTTAAATTGAGAATAATTCACTATTTCTTTTCTCAATTTGTTTGCTAGTACCAGTCATTTTGGGTATTTAATCATCTCCTAACGAAGATTCGTGAATCAAACAAGTTAATCACTATATGGTTACAATCATGCTTCGCTGAAAAGTGTTGACTTATTTATGTTTTTCATTAAATTTTCACGCTGCATACCTAATTGAATAAAAAAGAAAAGACACCCCTTTGTGATTTTTTGTTTAATTTTGCAAAAAACAGAAAAAATGCCGTCAATTCAGGAAAAAGAATTTATTACAGGCTTAAAGAACAATGATAAATCTGCAGTTGATTCATTGTACAAGCATTTTCATAGCCGAATTTACGCTTTTGCCTTTTCTTTAATGAAAGTTGAAGAGGATGCGATGGATATCGTACATGAAGTTTTCATCAAGCTCTGGGAGAATCGCAAAAGTCTGGATGATGACACAAAAATAGATTCTCTTATTTTCACCATTACAAGAAATTCAGTTCTGTCCTACTTTAGAAAATTATCCAGTCAAAAAAAGTATTATAATCAGATGATTTATACGACTTTCCAAAACGACAAGAGTTCTACGGAAGAAATGATAAATTACAACTTTTTAAAAGAAAAAGTAGATTCACTTATACTTCAATTGCCACCTAAAAGTCAGAAAGTTTTTATTTTAAGTCGCGAAAAAGGTTTATCGAATAAAGAAATTGCAAAAGAATTAAAAATCGCTGAAAAAACTGTGGAGGATCATATTACAAGAGCCCTCGTCTTTTTAAAAAAGAATTTAAAAGAAGTTGGTATCCTTGGAACATTGTTCTGGCACCTGTTCATTTGTTAGTCTTTGCATGAAAGCACCAAATCCGGCCCGAAGCAGACTCCGGACAGAGTGTTATTTTCGTATTTGAAACAGTTTTCCAGAGA
This sequence comes from Marinilabilia sp., assembly GCF_016278715.1. GTDB lineage: Bacteria > Bacteroidota > Bacteroidia > Bacteroidales > Marinilabiliaceae > Marinilabilia. The sequence goes on from NZ_JADQBH010000284.1 coordinate 36,591, forward strand.
ATCAGAACGCCCTACTTCAAAAAACTTATCTTTGACACCTTCTTATAAAAAATAGAAAAACAGGAAATTTTCCTACTGTCACTGGTTTGTTGGTTTCCTATTTTTTCTTTGTTTTTAAACAAATTTTGTTCGCTCATGTCCATTCTATCACATATCCTTCCTCAGGATGCATTACCTATCCGACTGAGCGATTACGGTCCGGGAATTTTCCCGGGTCTCCCCACCAAATCAGCCTTCAAAAAAGCATTGAAAAAGGGAGAGATACTGGTTGACGGACAGTCAGGAACCACAGGACACATCGTTAAGCCCGGGGAGAAAATTACCTGGAAAGCAACTGTTCAAAGGCCTGTAAAACTCTACCATATTGATCTGATGGTAATTTTTGAAGACGATTTTCTGGCTATCGTGAATAAACCGGCAGGTGTGGTGGTCAGCGGCAATCAGTTCCGCACGCTGGAAAACGCCATACCCCTGCACTTGAAACCATCTCCGCATACGGATGCTCTGGCGTCACCAAAAGCAATTCACCGGCTTGATGCCCCAACCAGCGGATTGATTATTATTGCCAAAACAGCGGGGGCCCGCGTAAAGCTGTCCACCCGAATGCAACAAAAAGAAATTCATAAAACTTACACCGCCGTTGTTATTGGAGAAACTGAAGAATCCTGGAGTTCCGAGACTCCGATAGATGAAAAACCGGCGAAGACTTTATTTAAAAAAATTACCTCAACCCCTTCCCTGCGCAGTGGTACTCTAACCCTGGTGGAAGCAAAACCAATAACCGGACGTACGCATCAAATAAGAAAACACCTTGCAGAAGCAGGAACACCTATCCTGGGAGACAAATTATATGGCAAAGAGGGGTTGATCATGAAAGGAAAAGGATTGTTCCTTTGTGCAACACAAGTGGATTTCTCTCACCCCTCTTCAGGTGAACAAATGAGCATTGAAATCCCACCTCCTAAAAAATTTGAGAAGTTTATGCAGGATGAACAACGGAGATGGGAGAAGTACAGGGTGTGAGTTTTGGGTTCTGAGTTTTGGGTTCTGAGTTTTGAGTTCTGGGTTCTTAGTTCTTAGTTGAGTTCTGAGTTTTGAGTTGAGTTGCGGCTTGAGAGTTTATTTCGAGTGGCGTGTTTTGAGTTTTGGGTTTTGGTTGCGGGTTTGCAGTTCCCCTTTCAAGGGGTTAGGGGGTGGTGGTAGCGAAATGGGTTTTGGTTTTTAACCACGGAGCGGTGCCAGACCGGTAGAAATAGATCAGGCGCTAGAAAAAAGCTGCGGAGCTACAACAGATGTGAAAGATATTGTTGAGTTGTTGGTCGTCAGGAGAGTAAAGGTTAATGCCCCTCGTGCGGAAACGAGGGGGAGTTTAGTTTTTTCTTAACCTTAACCTCATTCTAAGCCTCAAATCTTATCTATTGAAAAAAGTGTCACCACTGCCGTGGCTATACTTCATTAATTGCAAATTTCTCATTCCCATCCCCATTCCCAACTGACTACTGATTATCCACTTAACCCCCGTATCTCTTCCACAATCTCTTTGGTGGGCCGGAAACCACAGTCATAAATGGGAATCTGGGAAGCAATATCCAGAATACGATCCAAATGCCGGCCGGTCATCTCTTTATCGTAGAAATGCTGGATGCCGTTGGCCATAAAACGCATGGCAGCATTGATACCCGTGAGTTTGGTGACTTCGTTTTCAGGCGACTGCCGAATAAGAAAGATTTCGTTGAGTGGCGCCATCTGTGGTTCCTGAGCATAATAAGGCATCGGAGTATTGAACATAAACCAGCAGCCATCGACCTTACGCAGCCACAGCCTGTCGTCGTTAATTAAAGTTGCCCCTTCATTTTTCCAGATACCTGCCATCGTACTTTTGCCTGTGCCTGATACGGCGGTAAAAAGGCGACCGGTGCCATTTTCTAAAACCCCGGATGCATGAACCAGCACATCGTCCTGAAAATGCGCCAGCACAACCATCAGTACAGAGCCAAAAGGTTGGAAAAGCGGGTCAATGATAATATTTTCAAGGCCTTTTCGGGGAACCAGTGTTCCCAAAATAGTCTCTTTTGTAAAATCAATGACACCCAAGACTTCTTTTAATTGAGGGTCATCATCAAAAATCACCTGAATGGCAATCTCCTTGTCTCTACGAAAAATAGTCCAGGAATAAGGAATTTCAGCTCCGGGAAAAGATTCCCCTGATAGAGCACGGGAAAAACCAGTTGAGTTAATAGATTCAGAAAGAGAATAAGATACCTCAAAGGATTTGTAATCTTCGGTAAGAGAATGATTGTATAAAGAACTTCCAAAAGAAGAAAGTTTTATTTCAGAGGAAAATGTTTTGAAATTCAATCGCAGTCCGGGAAGAAAAACATCCATGATGCAGTTGCTATTAGAACCTATCGTTCATAGGTAGGTGTACCACCACCGAAAGGATTGTCTTTGGGGTATTGTTGAGTCTCGTTGTAGTTCGGTTGATCTGTAGTTGTCAAGTCTTCCTGTGACGTAGATCCTGCAACAAATGGAGGATCAGTATTTGAAGTCATCACTAGGGAGATTTCTCTATCAATATCCACCACCTCCATCACCGGTTTCCGGTAGGCCTTTTTACGAATCTCTATATGTAAGTTATTCCCAATTCTCATTCGGGTTAAAATCTCTCTTGGTTAATTATTTCAACAACTTTTTTGTCAATGGCTGTCTTTAGGAAATCATCTATGTCAGCTTCAAGTGTTGCCTTATCTACGTCGTATAGGGTAAAAAGGTTTTCGGTCATCTCCTCAATGGTCTTCGGGTTCTCCAGAATTTTCAGGATATCAGCCCCCACCTCATTGAGCGTTAACACGCTGGTCATATCGGCTACCTTATCGGTCAACGGAACCATTACCATTTCGCTACCCATCTGGCGGGTAACAAATTGTTCAGCATTCAACCGGTAAAGTACTCTTTGTTTATCCACGCTCACTTCTACTCAATTTCAACGGGCAAAGATTGCAAAAAATGAGGAAACTGCATAGGTGATTAGACAAATACAGAGATTTCTTTGACTAATGAAGTGGAAATGAGGTTGAGGCTGAGGTTAAGAAGTTTTTATTGAACAGTCACATTTCTTAAAGATTTGCTGACTTTTGTATAAAGGCACATCAGCAAATTTAATAGTTGATCCCGGCCCGGAATGGAATCCTCAATCTCAACCTCAACCTCAACCTTAGCCTCATTCTTTTTATATTCCCATCCTGGCATACGGGGCCACTTCTTGTCCCACAAACTCTTGTTTCTGATATTTAAACAATCCCGTAATGGCAATCATGGCCGCATTATCGGTAGTATAGGCAAATTTAGGAATATAGGTTTTCCAGCCGTACTTCTCATTTCCATCCAGAAAAGCCTGGCGCAATCCCGAATTGGCAGACACCCCACCAGCAAGCGCAATCTCTTTGATTCCGGTTTTTTTTGCTGCAGCCACCAGTTTGTCCATCAGAATATCCACTATTGTTTTCTGCAAAGATGCACACAAATCGTTTTTATGATTTTCCACAAAATCGGGTTCTTCCTTAATGTGGTCCCTCAAAAAATAGAGAAAAGAAGTTTTCAAGCCACTGAAGCTGTAATCGAAGTTGGCAATACGGGGTTTGGAAAACTGAAATGCATCCGCGTTTCCCTCCTTAGCCAGTTTGTCAACAAGGGGGCCCCCGGGATAAGGAAGTCCCATCACTTTGGCGCATTTATCAAAAGCCTCTCCGGCAGCATCATCAATGGTCTGGCCGATAATTTCCATATCCAGGAAATCCTTTACCAGTACAATCTGACTATTTCCACCGGAGACCAGCAAACATAAAAAAGGAAACTTCGGTGTCTCATGCCTTTCTTCACGTTCCTGAATGTAATGTGCCAAAACATGAGCCTGCAGATGGTTTACTTCAATTAAAGGAATTTTTCGTGCCAGGGCAAACCCTTTAGCGAAGCTGGTGCCAACGAGCAAAGACCCCATCAACCCGGGTCCCCGGGTAAATGCTACAGCAGAAATTTCCTCAGGAGCAACCCCGGCATCCTTCATAGCTTTATGCACCACTGGGATAATGTTTTGCTGATGAGCCCGTGAAGCAAGTTCGGGCACCACACCACCATATTCCTCATGTACCTTTTGTCCGGCAATAATATTGGAAAGAATGACATCACCTTTTATGATTGCAGCAGAAGTATCGTCGCAAGAAGATTCTATACCTAGGATAATGGGATTCATGGTAATCTCGTTTTTTATTTAGGGCGGTAAAGATAATGAAAAAAAAGCGTCACTCCTTTCCTGGGTTTAACTGCTAATTGAAAAAGCCGGCTTGAAGCCGGCTAATATCTATCTTAGCCGGTGTTACCCTTTTGAGGTTGTCCAAAAAGTCATAGTTTTCGTTTTTTTTGTCATTCTGAACGTAGTGAAGAATCTCTTTATCAGCGACCTATGAGGCTATTGCCAGCACAATGCAAAAAATGTAGTGACTTTTTAGACAGCTTCCTAATCTCATTCAATAATGTCTGACTGACCGTTGAAAGAGTGCCGTCATTGTTGTAAATTTCCAAAACGCAAAAAATTGACACAAAAAGCATCATTCACATAACAAATTCATTATCTTTAAGCCTCAGAGATGAAAAACAATCACTGCTATGCGATTTAAGAAGAAGCCGCAATACCGAGCCGTTGTACCCGGAATCATCATCGTATTACTTGCCCTGTTTGCTACCCATGCTACCAATATTCCGTTATTGTGGTCCGGTTTTATGATGGGTTTTGGAACGGTTCTTTTTTTCAACGGTTTTATACAAGGCAAAAAAGAGCACGGGCGACTTCGTCTTTTCAGCAAAAAAACAAACAACAATCGTCCGCTAAAAAAAGCTTAAACGCAGAGACGCTATGACGCAAAGTTTTTATTATACGTGAGTTGCACCCTGCATGTATGGCTTTGCAACGGCCTCATTATCAGTTTATTATTACCCAAAAGCTATGGGAAAAAGGGAGTATTGAAACAAAAAAACCGATATTAAAATCAAAATATGAAGATTCAATTTGAAAAAGCCACGCTCAACGATTTGGTTCCCATCAAAGAGATATACGACTACTACATTGCCGAAACCACGGCTACTTTCCATACGCACCCTGTCAGTTTTGAAGAATTACGGGAAATCATCCCTTTTCACAACAAAAAATACCCGTCTTTTCTAGTTAAAGCCGATGGTAAAACAGCAGGGTATTGCTATTTGTCGCAATTTAAAAAGCGCCAGGCCTACGATCGTACAGCCGAAGCAACCATTTATCTGAAACCGGAATTCTGCGGACAGGGGATCGGATTCAAAACAGTAACCTTTCTGGAAGAAGCAGCCCTCAACCGTGGCATCAAAGTTCTTCTTGGAACCATTACGGGCACCAACGAGAACAGCATACGCCTTTTTGCCAAGTGTGGGTTTGAGAAATGCGCCCACTTCAAACAGGTAGGTATTAAATTTGACGAATTGCTGGATGTGGTTATTTATGAGAAAATTCTGGAATAATTTATAAGTCCAGTCTTAACCTGCATTCAATTATTATTGCTTCAGATATTTATCAAACAATTGTGCAATTGATTTGGGTTCTCCAATCAGTGTCAGGGCATCATGTTCCTGCAAAACAGTATCACCATGAGGAGCAAATGTTTCTGAATCACGCTCAACAAGGGCTACCAGCACATCAGGAGGAAGTTTAATCTCTTTCAGCTTCTTTCCAACCAGCTCGAACTGAGCAGACTGAGGCAGCAACCTCACGGTGAAGAACCTTTCGTTGTGTAACAGATATTCTTTTATTTTTCGATGGCTCTTATGGTCAAACATCTCTTCAACAAACTCATCGCGCTCAATAACATCCACCAGTCGGGAAAGCATACGCAATTGTTGTCGTGAATCACTTGGCGGATTTACCAGGAAAAAGAAAATTTTAATGTAATCTTCTGACGAAATACCTCCCTTGCCAACAGGTTTGCGAACGCCACGACTCGATAAAACAATATGCAGCGAGGGATGGTCTACCCCCTCACTTTTAGCGTATAAGATAGACACCTCAGGAATAATCAGCGCCGGCTCAATCGCCGAAGTCGTAAGAAATTCATTGACAAGAGTCTCTTTACTGGCATGCATCTCGGTGGAAAAAACTTCAGCCACTTGTGACACCAACTCATCAAACTCCATATCCTTATCCAGGTTGGTTATCCGGGCTCTTGTTATTGTTTCATCGAATGGATCACCCTGCCGGAGACCCTTTTCTTTCAGGATGGTCATAAACTCATTCTCCAGCTCTGAGTATTGATACTTACCCAAAAGCGCAAACCAATGGAATATTGCTCCCTCCCTTTTAACTTTTTCACGGGCATAGTAGTAATACCACAAAAACGAAATCAGCGTGACAATACCACTGAACAGAACGGCTGTCCATCCCATATAAACAATCAGCACCAGGGATACAAAAATACCGGCAATCTGCATCCCCGGATACAAGGGTGATTTATATCCCGGATCATAAGAATCAATATTACTTTTTCGGAAAACAATGACCGCAAAATTGATCAGCAGGAAAATAAAAAGCTGAAAAGCACTGGCAAGTTTGGCAATTCCTTCTTCCGAAACCACCAATATCAGAAATAATACCAGCGCAGAAGTAAATAAAATAGACAAAACAGGAGTGCCTGAATTCCCCACCTTCGCAAACCGTGGAGGAAAAAGCTTGTCCCGGGCCATGGCAAAGGGATACCTAGAAGACGAAAGCAATCCTGCATTTCCGGTTGAAGCAAAGGCAGCCATGGCAGCTCCTACCATCAGATAAGTTCCGGTCTGACCCGGCATCCATTTAAATAGTTGTTTGGCAGCAGTAGCAGCCGGGGCCAGTTCATTGGCGAAATCGGCCGGGTCGATCAATGCTACCATCACAAAAACTCCCAGAAAATAGATGACACTGGTAATGACCAGAGAAAGCAACATCCCAAGAGGAATATTTCGCTCGGGATTCTTGATCTCTTCAGCAACACTGGCTACTTTGGTCAACCCAAGATAGGACACAAAAACAAAACCAGCCGTGGTGATAATTCCTTCTATTCCATTCGTGAAAAACGGGGTGAAATGCTCATTGGTTGACGGGCCATCGATTCTTTCAGTAAAAAAAACGGTGTATAATCCATCAAAAATAAAACCACCTAAAACAACCAGAAGAAAAATAATAAAAAAGTTCTGAAGCCCGGAAGTTTTCTTAGCCCCTATCAGGTTCAGTCCGGTAAACACCATAGTTGCTGCAACAGCCACCAATTGAACCGGGACATCCCAAAAAATTGCGGCATAAGCACCGATACCAATAATGGCAAAAGCTGTTTTAAAAACCAGTGAAAGATAGGTTCCCAGTCCTCCGATGGTTCCCATCAACGGGCCAAGACTACGATCAAGAAAAAAGTAAGCTCCACCGGCACGTGGAAGTGCTGTGGCAATCTCGGCCATACTAAACATGGCAGGTAAAATGAGCAATCCGGAAACAAGATAAGCAACAAAAACAGAGGGACCGGTGTACTGTGAAGCCAGGCCGGGCAAAAGAAAAAAACCGGAACTAAACATAGCACCGGTACTGATGGCAAAGACATCAAACAGTCCCAACTCTTTTGTTAATTTCCTTTTCCCTTCCATGTATATTGTTTAATGCGTTAAACCACTAAAAGTGCTTTATTGTTCTCCGTCCAAATGAAAAATATTTTGTTCATCACCATAATCAACAGAACCCCGATCCCAAAATATAAGTGTAGAGTTTAATGATTAAAAGAATTGTATTTCTCAACGCTCATTACAATATTGAACCGGATTCGCTCAATTAACACAAATTCGGATTATACACTCAATTCTTTTATCAAATCAGAGATTTTGGCAATAACATTATTGGAAAGTTTTTCCATCCTTTGCCTAAGATCGAAATGTTCCTGAAAATATTGATGATCCGGAGTAATCGGAAAATCTTTGTTGTAATATTGAAGTTCCTGCTCCTGTGTTTTGATTCGTCCCATCATCTTTTTTAATTGCTCTTCCCATTCATCAAGAATCATCTCTTCAACAGCATTAAGTTCTTTTTTGCCCTTTCCGCCTGCGATTTCATGGTTACGCTCCCTGATGATTTTAAAGTCACGAAGAAACCATTCAATATGGTTTTTCCACATTTTATATTCAAAATCAAGGTCTATAAGGTGTATTTTACCCTCCTTCATAGCGACAGATTTATGGTGATTTTTGCTTACATAAGATACAGTTTTTTTCATTATTGTCAGAAAAAAAACAGGCAATGCGAAGCGAACAAAAAAAATTTGCCAGCTCCGCATTGCCCGTGTAAACGATCAATCTATGTCCGGTTACAATAAATCTTGCAACTTAAACATTAACCACCGATACCTCTTTCACAATTTCCAATCCACGCTTGATCGCCTTTTCATTCATCGGTATCAGATGGTGGTGTCTTTCGGGAAGTGATTTTTTCAATCCCAGGAGTACATTTTCCATTTTCATCACAGGTTTCAACTTCAGGAAAGCCCCCAGCACAATCATATTAAAAGTTTTTGCGGACTTCATCTGTGCCGCCTCTTCCGCAGCTTCAATCATAAAAATATTGATATCTTTCCTTTCCGGATGGCGGGTAATACCATTGGGATCGTAGAGCAACAGACCACCGGGTTTCACCAATGGTTCGAACTTGTCCATCGACTGCTGGTTAAGAATGATCGCCGTATCAAAAGCGTGAAGAATGGGCGAACTTATGCGATTGTCACTCAAAACCACGGTAACATTGGCTGTGCCACCCCGCATTTCAGGTCCATAGGAGGGCATCCAGGAAACTTCCTGGCCTTGCATTACCCCAGAGTATGCAAGAATTTTACCCATCGACAGGACACCCTGACCGCCAAAACCTGCAATTATTATTTCTTCCTTCATAACAAACTTTTTTTTGTGCATTCAAACACTCGCATCTCACATTTTAATTTTGAGAATGAAATTTTTGAATTCACAAATGTCTTGTTAAACATTTCACCGGTTTATTGACCGGTATTTTTAAACGTCTTTTATATCACCAAGTGGATAAAACGGGAACATATTTTCTTCCATCCAGTTATTGGAATCCACAGGATTCATTTTCCAGCCCGAACTACAGGTAGAAACCACTTCAACAAACGAAGTCCCGGTTTTCTCTTTTTGCTTTTCGAAAGCTTTCCGGATAGCCTTTTTAGTCCGTCTTACCGCAGCAGCAGAATGAACAGCCTGACGGGTAACAAAGTTAGTCCCGGGCAACTGAGCAACAATTTCCGTTATTTTCAACGGATTACCATCGGTTTGGGGATCCCTCCCAAAAGGACAGGTTGATGCCTTCATACCCTCAAGAGTAGTTGGAGCCATCTGACCACCAGTCATCCCGTAAATACCATTGTTAATGAAAATCATCACCATGTTTTCACCACGGTTACAGGCATGTATAGTTTCCGCGGTACCAATGGCCGCCAGGTCACCATCGCCCTGATAAGTCACCACAAACCGATCTGGACGTAACCTGGAAATGGCTGTTCCCAGAGCAGGTGCACGTCCGTGGGCAGCTTCCTGCCAATCGATAGCAAGATAGTTATAGATAAAAACAGAACATCCCACCGGAGCAACACCAATAGTTTTGTCCTGGATACCCATTTCCTCGATGACTTCGGCCAGCAGTTTATGAACAACGCCATGGCTGCAACCCGGGCAGTAATGCATCACCTTATCAGTTAGAACACTGCTTTTTTTATGAACCAGGTTCTCCGCTTTTTTTATATCTTCAATTAATACCGACATAATCTTATCCTCCAATCAGTTTTTGTTCCAGAGCATCAGCAACCTCATCAGGCGAAGGAATTACTCCGCCATAGCGACCAAAATGCTCAACCTTTACTTTTCCTTCAATAGCAAGTCGGACATCTTCCACCATTTGCCCGCTACTCATCTCAACCGACAGAATACCCTTCATTTTTGCACCCAGTCTCTGAATTTCTTTGGTAGGAAACGGATACAGGGTAATGGGGCGCAGAAGACCAACTTTAATACCTTTGTCCCGAAGAATTTCAATAGCTGCTGCCGAAATACGGGCGCTGCTGCCATAGGCAACAATCAGGTATTCTGCATCTTCAACATCGGTAGTTTCGAACCGCACTTCTTTCTCTTCCATCTCCCGGTACTTTACCTGAAGCTTATTATTGAAAACCTCATGAGCCTCAGAATCCAGCTCTACGGATGTAATGATATTGTAGTCGCGGGAAGCCGGCTTTCCGGTAGTAGCCCAGGGATGCATTTTCTCAACCTCTTCATCCGTCCAGCGCTTCTGCTGAGGTTTCAACTCAACCTTTTCCATCATTTGTCCAATCATTCCGTCAGACAAAATCAAGGCAGGATTACGATATTTAAAGGCAAGATCAAAACCAAGTTCTACAAAATCGGCCATTTCCTGTACAGAGGCAGGAGCCAGAACAATTAGCTTGTAATCGCCATGCCCGCCACCTTTTACCGATTGAAAATAATCGGACTGGGAAGGCTGGATAGTACCAAGCCCCGGACCTCCTCGTACCACATTGACCACCAGACAGGGCAACTCAGCCCCCGCCATATACGATAATCCTTCCTGCATGAGGCTGATACCCGGACTGGAAGAAGATGTCATCACTCGTTTCCCGCATCCGGCACCGCCATACAACATATTAATTGAGGCAACTTCACTCTCGGCCTGAAGAACAACCATTCCGGTTGATTCCCACGGACGCAATTCCATTAGTCTTTCCATCACCTCCGACTGGGGTGTAATGGGATACCCGAAATAACCGTCCGCGCCACAACGAATTGCTGCTTCGGCAATGGCTTCATTGCCTTTCATTAACCTTAGTTCACTCATTTGTTTATTATTTCTGTGATTCTGACCGGATTGATAAAAAATCAGGCCATTTCAACTTTTTTACGATAAACTGTAATACAACTATCCGGACAAACCAATGCGCAATTGGTACATCCGTTGCAAGCATCAGGATTTGCCATAAATGCATAATTATACCCCTTACCGTTCACCTCATCTGCCAGGGCTATTACACTTGTCGGGCAGGCTTCGACGCAAAGCGAACAACCTTTGCAAGTCTCAATGTCCACCTCTATTGCTCCTATCATTTTTGCCATAACAAAATTTGTTTTTTCTTTAAACTATATTACGAATTTAGAGAAAAATTGTAATTAACCTTCATGATTCTCGTCATTATTTCCTATAAACAAAGCGAATATAATGAATTACAATTTGTAAGCTTAACGAAAATCAGAGAGTTAAGATTCTAGTTTATATGCATTCTATATTGCCCTAGCACCCGGAGTATTAACGGCTGAAAAGTGCTGTAATCTGCGTCCTAGTTCATCCATTCTGTCCAATGGCGTATGGGAGACACAAATTCTCAGCCCTTCACTTCTGGAACTACCTGTGGTGTCGAGTGTTATGGCACTGATTCCAAATCTCAACAACTGCCCAAGCAGCTCTTCTCCCGTCATTCCCGGGTAACTGACTGTAAAATAGAAACCATCTGCCACATCGTGTTCTTCATCCTTATCGTACACCAACTTAAATCCATTGTTCAAAAAATGCTTCTTCATTATTCCCGCCCGATCACCATATTCCTTGACATAACTCCGGAAATCAAAATCACCATCATTCACTGCTTTCAGTAAAGCAGTAAGACCAACCTGCGCCGAATGAGCCGTGCCCGCAGTCGTGGAATAGAGGGCATCCTGTAGAATGGCCGTTCCAAAGCGGTCCGAATTGAAAACGGCACCCAAATCAGGATAAGATTTATTAAACAAGGTGTCTGAAATCAGCAAACTCCCTATGCGCTGACCGGCATAGCTGAAAATTTTGGAACTTGAAAAAAGTAACACATAATTATCAGTATATCGGGCAACAGTGGGCTGGTGCGGAGGTTTTCCGGGTGCTCCGTAATTGTGGCGAAAATCCATTCCGAAATAGGCCAAATCCTCCATCACAATCACATCATATTGATTGGCAAGCTCTCCGATTATTTTCAATTCTTTATCGGTAAAACAGATCCATGCCGGATTGTTGGGATTGGAATAGAGAAAAGTGCTGATATTTCCTTTTTCCAGATAGCTTTCCAGCTTATCCCGGAGCTTATCACCACGATAATTGTAAATATCAAAACTCTCATATTTCATGCCCTGCACCGCAATCTGTCGCTTATGAACCGGAAATCCGGGGTCAATAAACAGGGTGGTGTCCTTTTTTTTGTCACGCTTATTGGCAACCATAAAAGTGACAAACGACGATTGCATGGAACCAACTGTCGGCACACAGGAGTTGGGACTTATCTCCACATCCAGAAAAAGTTTAACAAACCGCGAGAGTTCAGTTCTCAGCTCCCGCCGCCCTTCAATAGGGGGATAAACTGATGCCACGCCCTCATTCAGGGCCGCTATTTCTGCCAACACCCCTTCTTTTGGAGCTTTGAGCCCCGGAACGCCCATTTCTGTACGTATAAATGATTCCCCACTGAATTCCTGCAACCGGTTAACCAACTGCACTATCTGCCTGATGGTACAAAAAGACAGACTTTTAACTCCCAACTCTTTACGGAGTTTCTGCATTACATTCTCTGAGATGGGGAAAAGACTGTTTTGTGTCATTTTAATTTCCTTTTATCAATAACTCTTTTGGCTTTTCCTTCACTTCGCTCAATAGTCTTGGGCTCCACCAGTTTCACATTCACACTCAATCCAATGGTGCTTTCAATCTGGTTCTTTATCTTTTTTCCAAGATTTTGAAGTTCACTGATTTTATCCTGATAAAAACGGTCTTCCACCTCCACATGCAATTCAAGCGTATCCAAATTATTAACCCGATCCACCACTAACAGATAGTGAGGCGTGGTTTCATCCATTTCAAGCAACACGCTTTCAATTTGTGAAGGGAATAAGTTCACGCCCCGGATGATAAGCATATCATCACTTCTTCCGGTACATTTCTCCATTCGGACAAGCGTTCTGCCACATTTACAGATACCGGTGTGTAACCGGGTAAGATCGCGTGTACGATAGCGAATAATAGGCAACCCCTCCTTAGTAACGGTGGTAAAGACCAGTTCACCCAGTTCACCCGCAGGCAGCACCTCCAATGTTTCCGGATCAATAATTTCAGGGATAAAGTGATCTTCATTAATGTGAAGACCATTTTGATATTCACAGTCAAAAGAAACCCCGGGACCAATTATTTCACTCAATCCGTAAATATCAAAAGCTTTAATCTTTAGTTTCTTCTCTATTTCCTTACGCATGTTATCCGTCCAGGGCTCAGCACCAAAAATCCCAACTCTGAGTTTCAGATCCGCACGATCAATTTCGCTTTCATCAATCGCTTCGGCAAGATAAGATGCATACGATGGCGTACAGGCAAGAACCGTTGAGCCAAAGTCATTCATCAATTGTAACTGTTTCCGTGTATTCCCTCCTGAAATTGGAATTACAGAGGCTCCAACTTTTTCGCCACCATAATGAAGCCCCAATCCGCCAGTGAATAGACCGTAACCGTAAGCAATCTGGATAAAATCGTTATTGGTAACCCCTGCGGCAGTAAGTGTACGCGCCATTACCTCCGACCATACCGCTATATCTCTACGCGAATAACCAACCACAGTGGGTCGTCCGGTGGTTCCGGAACTGGCATGAAGGCGGATAATTTCACTCATGGGCAAAGCAAAAAGTCCGAACGGATAATTGTCGCGCAAATCCTGCTTGGTGGTAAAGGGCAATAGTTTTAAATCCTCCAGTGACTGAATATGCTCCGGTCCAATTCCCTGCTCCTGCATCTTGGCACGATAGTAAGGCACATTATAATAAACCCGCTCAACAGCCTCTCTTAAACGCTCACTCTGAACATTTTTCATTTGCTCTCTCGGCATTGTTTCAAAATGCCGGTTCCAAATCGATATTTCCATAAGATTTTTAAAATTTGTAGAGGTCACTTGCCGAAATCAGCTCCATCTCGTGTTTTTGAAACTCTTCCACAGCTTTTTTTGCATCATCGGGACATACAACAATAAAAGATTTGTCGTCCGGAGAAAAACCATAGAGATATTCAATTCCAATATTGGCATCTGCAAGAATTTTCAAAGCTCTGGACAATGCTCCGGGAGAATTTGGAGCAGCGAATGAAATCACCTCACTGACATTGACCGAAAAAAGATTCTTTTTCAGAATTTCCCTGGCTTTAGAAGGATCGGATGGTATTAATCGCAAAATACCGAATTCGGAAGTATCAGCCAGACTACATGCAGAGACGTTAATATTTGCATTTCCAAGTATCTCAAACACTTCGTGCAATCGTCCTGAACGATTTTCCAGAAACACCGACAGTTGTTCGATTATCATAACATTGACTTTTTAGGACCTGTTGAATTCATCGCTGACCGATTTTCAATAACCCCGGTTCAGAAATATAAGGAATCAATGATAGAATCTGATTAAATGCAAATATCACTGAAAAACCTGCGTTACACGAATAATTGAACATCGTGACGGAGGCGATGAATTGACCAGGTAGGTTAAAACGACGGAAAATTACAAATTTTTAACAACTTTATTTTATTTGAAACCAAATTTATTTGAACAGAAGACATGGAGCATGGGGCACAGAGGGAATGGAGAAGGAGGCCCGGGAAAAAATGCTGTATTCACTGCTACAACCGGAGTCAAATCATGTTCGATATTTTTTTTCAATCTAACCTCTTATTTATTAGAAAACTTAACAGGTTTGCACTATTTTTGCATAAGAACATATCAATAGTCCGTTAAAAAAAGGCCTAAACGCAGAGGTATAAAGCCGCAAGGTTTTTAATTATCGGAGAGTTGCATTCAACTCTTGCTTCCTTGAAAATAAGTTGTAATCAGGTATTTACAACAAATTAACGGAGTATTGACATTTAAAACATGAATTTATTACGTTTTGATTCCACCCCTTCCTAATCCGGCAAAACGATTCACCATAAAACCGCGACGGACATCAAGAGTTTCAATAAAATAGTTTACATCCTGTTGCTTGTAATCATCGGATTACCGCTCCTAGGCTCCATCATTTTCATGTTGCCGGGGGTGCAAACCCGTGTCGTTACCAGTGTCACCAATCGTTTGAGCCATGACCTGAACACAGAAATATCCATCGGACGCATTCAGGCATTGCCATTTTCAGGAATTCGCATTAAAGACCTCCTGGTGCGCGATCTCCATAACGATACTCTCATGTTTGCTCCGGAAGTACACTCAGAGATTGATTATTTCTCATTCTTCAAAAAACACATATTTCTTGGACGGGTGAAGCTCACCTCACCAAATTTGAATTTGAAACAAGAAGGAGAAGCGATGAATTTCACCTTTTTGTTGGATTCCCTGAAAAAAAACAAGCCAGATACTGTAAAGTGGCATTATTCAGTTCGGGGAGTGGACATCGAAAATGGAAGGATAACCTTATCCAACAGCATATTCCAGAATGAATCTTTCAAAATTGATGCACTCGAGTTTTCGGAACTTAATCTAAGTGCCACCAGAACCTCCAATGTCAATGACTCTCTTAATTTTAAATTGGAAAACCTGAGTCTTGTGGAGAAAACCGGCTTGAAAATAACAGGTGCAGGAGCAGAAGGAAAAATCAGGGAAGATAAAATCAGCATTCAGGATATCTTTCTTACCACCGACAAATCTGATTTGAGCATAAAAAAACTGGAGTTCACCAGAAATCCTAAAGAAACGGGGCCCTCAGCCGAACAACGATTTCACACCGAACTGGATAAACTACTCATCTCCCCAAAAGAGTTGGCGCTATACTTCCACGGCATTCCTGTTCCCGACAATCCGTTGGTTCTCTCAGGCGAAATTTCCGGATCTCTGAAAAACATTAAAGGACGTAATATTGTGCTCTCCCTGGGACGTCGCACCCGATTGAAAACCTCTTTCGACCTGACAGACCTCAGTAATTTCAGGGAAACCTTCATTTTTATGACGATTGAGCAACTTCAAACCACTTCAGATGATATATTAAAGTTCAGCAAAAAGTCACAAGATCCTCCTGCGTTTCTGGAAAACCTCGGCATGATTCACTACACCGGCAACCTCACCGGATTTTTTAGCGACATGGTAGCTTTTGGTACTTTCGACACCGAATTTGGCTCTCTGAGTACAGATATAGGAGTCAAATTCAGTAAAGAAGAGGGCATATCTTTCAGCGGATCCCTCTCTACCAGAGATTTTCAGACAGGAAGAGCTTTCAGCAACAAGAATAATCCGGGAAATCTGAGTATGGATATTGAACTTAACGGATTCTGGAAAAACCGAAAAAGTTATTTTGCCTATTTGATGGGAGACATCAACTCTTTTGAGTGGAACGAATACATCTATCAGGATATAAACATTAATGGATTATTTACCTACCAGCGCTTCGACGGTTCGGTGGAAATGCTGGATCCCAACGGAATTTTTCGCTTTAACGGTGAGATTGATGCCTCAGGAAAAACTCCGGTCTTTCAATTTCGTGCCGAACTGGAAAATGTGTTGCCCGACAGGCTCAACCTCGTTCCTTCCATGAAGAATGCAGTAGTCACCCTTTCGGCAGGTGCCAATTTCAAAGGAGACAATATCGATAATTTATCTGGTAAAATAGACATTACGGAAGGCCTGATATACACCCCAAAAACATCGCTCTCACTGGATTCATTATCCCTTCATGCATATCAGAAAGGAGCCGTAAAGAAAATAGAACTCACTTCAGACTTTATTGAGGGAGAAATTTCAGGGCATTACAATTTTTCGAAATTCAGGCAATCATTTCTCGACATGGCTTCTCATTATCTGCCCTCACTTACCAACAGAGAACCAGGCAGAGACCTGCCGGAGAATAAGTTTGATTTCAATTTCAACTTCAATGGTTTCGACAGGGCTGCTGCCATTATTCTGCCCGGCCTTGAAGCAGCATCGTCCGGGACTTTAAAAGGAAGGGTTGATTCGGAAAACAAAATCCTGATCATTGATGCTAATTTTGAAAAAATAGGATACAAGGGCATTTCGGTAGACGATATTGAGTTTCATGCCAATACTCTTGAAAAAAACAATCTGGAAGTTATTTTGAGAACATCAAAAATAGAAAGAGACAATACTATTGCGCTCTATAACTTTTCCATGCACAATAAGGCCTCCAAAGACACCCTTGGCGTCAATTTATTCTGGAACAACTGGGATGAAGTCACCAATAGCGGAGCAATATATACCACAACTGCTTTCAGAAGAGACAAAAATAAGAAGTTCTATTCAGACATCCGACTTGGGCCATCAACCGTTATTTTACGTGATTCTGTCTGGAATATCAGTGAAGCCCACGGGTTTATCACCCCCGTTTCCTTCAGTATTCAGGGGCTTGAAATCGACCATTCCGGTCAGCGACTTGCCCTCAATGGCTTTTTGCACAAAAAATCGATGGATGGGTTACGATTGGAAATGGACAATATTGACCTTGCACAATTTCTTGGAAAAAACAGTCAGCTAAAACATAGATTTGGAGGAACAGCTGATGGCAGCATAGAACTTAAAAATTTTTATCGCACCCCCCTATGGACAGCAAACTTTTCCATCGATCAATTTAGCTTTAATACCGATACAATGGGCTTTTTCACCCTGGGTTCACGATGGAATTCGGAAAAAGATGTGCTGGAAGTCAACACCTCTCTAATGCAAGAAGATCGGCAACCGCTGATTGGGGAAGGCTATATCAACCCTTCAGAAAACAAGATGAATATTGGCGTGAAACTCGACCACTTTGAAATCAATTTTGTTAACACCTTCATCAGCAATATCATCCAGGATTTGAACGGCACTGCCTCGGGCAATTTATTTCTAACCGGACAGCTAACCAAGCCGCTTCTCTCCGGAAAAATAAATTTAGATGAAGGGGAGTTTGATGTGGATCTGCTTCAGACAAGTTATGAAATTAGTGATTCGGTGTGGTTTTATCCAAACGAAATCAGGTTTCGCGACCTTACCTTAAAAGACCGCCATGGCAAAAAAGGGAATTTCAAAGGCTCCATCTATCACGATAATTTTACCAATATGGTTTACAACCTGCAAATGGATGTAAATAAAATGCTGGTACTGGACACAAAGATTAAAGACAGTCCCTATTATTACGGAACTGTTTATGCCAATGGCCAGCTAATGGTAACAGGAACCACCCGAACCATTGAATTGAACATAGAGGGTGAAACATTGGAGAACACCAGATTCTTTATACCAATGGCCAACAAGGAAGAGGCGGTACAAAGTAACTTCATCCAGTTTATTGGCAAAGAGGGAGACAACCAACAAATCAGGGTTAATTCGGGTTCAGAGGAATACCAAGTGGACCTTTCAGGCCTGGCACTAAATATGGAAATTGATGTAACGCCTCAAGCCCGCATAGAAATTATCTTTGATTCCACTCTGGGAGATTTGCTTAGTGCATCAGGTGATGGCAATATTCAGATTCAAATCGACCGACAGGGGAATATTAGTTTTTTTGGCGATTACATTATTGACCGTGGAGAGTATCTTTTCTCCCTGCAAAACCTTGTAAACAAGAAATTTGCCATCAATAAAGGGGGAGTGGTTTCATGGCAGGGGGCACCCTACGATGCGAAAATTGATCTCACTGCAGTTTACAAAGTAAAAGCCTCTCTTTCCGATTTGGTAGGTCCCATGGGTAATGGCTCTTCAGGTGAAGAAAGCAGCGACCTCCAGCGACGCATCCCTATCAATTGTAATCTGATGCTCAATGGCCCTCTGGAAAAACCAGGGATCAAATTCGGACTGGAAGCACCTACGCTTACTGAAAGCCGGGAAAGCTACATGCTTGATTTCATCTCCACGGAAGACGAAATGAACAGGCAGGTCCTGTCATTGCTGGTTTTGAATCGTTTTTACACTCCCGAATACATGCGTATGGGCAGCGACGCCGGACTCCAAACCAACAACGCCGCCCTGGTCACCACCACAGAGATGCTCTCGAACCAACTAAGCCGCTGGCTTTCCAATATAAGCAATGATGTAGATATAGGTGTCAGTTACCGACCCGAAGATAATATCTCAAGTGAGGAAATTGAGGTGGCCTTGTCAACCCAAATGTTTAACAATCGCGTGAGCATCAATGGTAATGTGGGTTATGGAAGATATCAGACCAATACAAGTAAAATGGTAGGGGATTTTGATATGGATGTAAAACTCAACCCCAGCGGAAACATCCGGGCAAAAGCATATACCCGTTCAAACGATGATATCATTTACGAAACATCTCCGACCACCCAGGGCATCGGACTTTCTTTCAAAGAGGAATTCGACCATGTTATCAATTTATTACAGAGATACTGGCAGGCACTAACCGGGAAAGAGAGTGACAATGAACAATGAGCAATTATCAATGAGCAATTATCAATGAGAACACTATTGTGTGATACCCAAAACCGAAAATTACCACCCTGTAATTGGCAACTAATAACTGATAACTGATAATTGAATCCCGTTAACTGATAACTGCTTCCTGATCCAATAACCAAAGACTCTTGTCTCTGTTTACACGTGCTGCCGGATACTTTTGATAATCCTCCTTTTCATTAAGAATCTCATCCACTTTCTCTGCCTTATTCTTCCCGGTCACCAGAAAAACAATCTCGCGGGCGTTATTAATCACTTTACCGGTCAGTGTTATCCTCTTTTGTCCGGAGGTTGGGTGCGTTCCGATTTCACAAAGTTCTGATGAATCCCAGAGGTCAATTTCGTGAGGAAAAACAGACGCTGTATGTCCATCATCACCCATTCCGAGCAGTACCACATCAAAAAGTGGAAGTCCCTCCTTTGAAGGCAGCTCTTTAGCAATCACCTCGCGATAATCTTCAAGGGCCTCCTGGGAAGGTAACTCCCCCTTTACCCTAAAAATATTCTTCTCAGGAACAGACAAAAGAGAAAAGAGATGCTGATGAGTCATATTAAAGTTGCTCTCCGGATCACCTGGGGGTACACAACGCTCATCGCCCCAGAAAAACCGAATTCTGTCCCATTTTATAGTCTCCCTGTATTCCTGAGATAAAACATCGAAAATAGTTTCGGGTGTGCTGCCTCCCGACAGGGCAATATTAATTTGGTCATTTTCCTGTGTCAGCGAAGAGAGATAATCGCCAAAGAAACGAGCCAGTTGCTCCTTCGAATAAAAAATCTTTGTTTCCATAATGCTATATTTTTGGGTTCAGAGAATTCTTAATGCTGGAGGTTAGAAAAAATTCTCCACAGCTGACAGCCTAACCCCGTTCGGCAATAATCACATCGAAGCCTGAAGAACAAACCCTCCCACAACTCAGAACTCAGAACCCAGAACTCAGAACCCAGAACTCAGAACCCCTATCAACCTAACCATCTGCTATGTTTACAATGCCCTCTATTTGCCAGTCCCTTTATGATGAATTTAGGGCTCCTTAAAGCTCACAATACAATCCGTCATCCGACAGGTTTTTGCATGGATATCTCCAGGTCATTTTTCCTTCAATCAAATCATCACTTACATCGGGCCCCCATGTACCGCCGGGATATCCGTGAACTTTGATACCGGGATTCTCTTTCCAGGCTTTCAAAATGGGGTCAATAAATTTCCAGGCAGCCTCCACGGCATCTCCGCGTGAATAAAGCGTTGGATCGCCAAGCATACAATCCAACAACAAACGCTCGTAAGCCGAAGGGAGGTATGTGTCGCCCAGATCGGAGTAATGGAAACCCATATTCACATCCTGAACCCTGAAACCGGCACCCGGCACTTTCATACCGAATTTCATCAACAAACCTTCGTCGGGCTGAATCCTGATAACCAACTGATTCTGTTGTCTCAGGATTTCCTGATCTTCCGAAAACAGGTGATGAGGAGTTGGCTGAAAATGAATAACAATCTCCGTCACCCGGGTAGGCAACATTTTGCCGGTTCTGATGTAAAAGGGCACTCCTGCCCAGCGCCAGTTGTCAATAAAAAACTTCATGGCCACAAAAGTCTCTGTCCGGGATTTGGGATCTACTCCCTCCTCATTGCGGTAACTTTTAACATCACTTCCGCGAACTTTTGATTCCGTATATTGTCCGCGTATAACAAAATCCTCTACTTTATCCTTGGGGATGGGACGGAGCGACTGCAACACCTTCACAATTTCGTTACGAATACTTTCGGCATTCACCAATGTAGGTGGTTCCATAGCTACCAGGCTGGTCAGCAACAACAAATGGTTCTGCACCATGTCCCGCATAGCGCCCGAATCCTCGTAATAACCACCACGGCTGCCAACGCCAATATCTTCCGAGGAGGTTACTTCCACATGATGAATAAAGTTACGATTCCACAAGGGTTCAAATATCCCGTTGGAAAAACGGGTAACCAGCAGGTTTTGAACCGTTTCCTTCCCAAGATAATGGTCAATCCGATAAATTTGCTCCTCATGGAAATATTTTAGCAGGTCACAATTCAATTGTTGAGCACTTTCCAGATCATACCCAAAAGGCTTTTCCACAATAATTCTCCGAAAACCGTTTTCACTGTTGTTCAAATCCTGTTCTGCCAGGTATTTTGGCACCAATGGATACATGCTGGGAGGAGTGGCCAGATAAAAAATAAAATTTGCCTCTGTTCCCACTTCCTTGTCCAGTTCTTCCAGTCTTTTGCGGAAACCTTCGTACTCGGCTCCATCCTTGGTATTAAATGAGTAATAAAATAATTGACCCAGGAAATCGTTATGCTCCCTCTCCTTTTTGGAAGAAAATTCTTTCACCC
>NZ_JADQBH010000089.1 GCF_016278715.1 Marinilabilia sp.
CAGTTCTTCGTCAAACTTCGATATGCAACTGTTTCATGAGTATTATGGCGCAACTTTTCGTCGTGCCATTCTCGAAGGCGGGGCCAATGCTTACATGGCTGCTTATAATGCTGTTAATGAGGTACCTGCTCATATTCACCCAATGCACAAAGAGATAAGCATGAAAAAATGGGGCGTTGATGGCATTATCTGCACCGATGGTGGTGGGTACACATTGCTTGTCAGGGCTCACAAAGCGTATGATGATTTTTCCCGGGCTGCCGAAGGGGTAATTAAAGCGGGACTGAATCAGTTTCTGGACGATTATCGCGAAGGGGTTTTGGGGGCACTGGAACACGGATACCTCACTGAAGATGATTTGGATGAGGTGCTTAAAGGTGTTTACCGGGTTATGATTAAACTTGGGCAACTTGATCCTCCCGAACAGGTGCCTTATGCCTCAATCGGTCGAATGGGAGAACCCGGTCCGTGGACAACCGATGCACATCAGAATGCGGCTCTCCGAATGGCACAGGAATCAGTCGTGTTATTGAAAAATGAAGAGCAAATATTGCCATTATCAGCCAAAAAACTCAACAAAGTGGCTGTTATAGGTTATTTGGCCGATACTATCTTGCTTGATTGGTACAGCGGAATGCCTCCTTTTATGAGTACTCCTCTCGATGGAATCAAAGAAAAGATGGGTGATAAAAAGGTTCTGTTTGCACCCAATAATGATTACAATGCAGCGGTTAAGGCCGCTTCGCAGGCCGATGTGGCGATTGTTGTTTTGGGTAATCATCCCTATTGCAACAGCGAGCGTTGGGGCGATTGTCCCGACCCGGGTATGGGACGGGAGGCTGTTGACCGTAAAACTTTGAAACTTACTGATGAATACCTTGTGAAGAAGGTGTTTGAAGCGAATCCCAATACTATTTTGGTTTTGCAAAGTAGTTTTCCTTATGCCATCAACTGGTCACAAGCCAATCTGCCTGCTGTTTTGCACATTACCCACAACGGACAAGCTACCGGAACTGCATTGAGTGATGTACTTTTTGGAGATTACAATCCCGGAGGTAAACTTACCCAGACCTGGCCAAAATCGGAAGAGCAGTTGCCAGATATGATGGAGTACGACATTCGCAAAGGTCATACTTACATGTATTTTAACGAAGAACCGTTGTATCCCTTTGGCTTTGGACTGAGTTATACTTCTTTTGAATGGCAGGATATTAGCATTAGTGATTCTTTAGTGAAATCAGATGAAGAGAAAATTTTTGTAACAATTAAACTAAAGAACACGGGTTCGGCCAAAGGAGATGAGGTTGTTCAGTTATATGCTTCTTTCCCTGAGACGAGTGCTAAACGTCCCGAAAAAGCTTTGAAAGGTTTTCAGCGGGTAACCCTGGAGCCGGGAGAATCAAAGAAAGTCGAGATTCCTGTAAAACTGGATGATCTGGCTTATTGGGATATCGAAAAAGACCAATTTGTTATTGAACCCGGAATAGTAAAAATATTCGCCGGCAACTCGTCGGTAGATGTTCAATTGAAGGATAAGTTTGTTATTGAGGAATGACAACTGGATTACCGTTTTTTGATGATAGTGGGGCAGAAGAGAAAACATTCTCTTTCTGCCCCACTTTTTATTTCTGAAAAGTTGAGTCTGCTCCGAAAAGAGGTTTTTTTGTCAGGATCGAGGCGCAGCGAATTTTTTGAACCGGAGTTAACTCGACGTTAATGAGGATTAAAAAAAAACCTGTAACGAAGATGTTGGCAACAAAGAACCTTTTCGCAGTGGGCTCAAAATTTATAGTTCAAAATTCACGGGAGAGGTATAATTAACTGCCACGTTTTTACCTCTTTGTTTGCCGGGTGTCCAGTCGGGCATTTCTTCTATGACCCGTTTTGCTTCGGCATCCAGACTTGGATGCACACCTCTGATGACCTTCGCCTCAACAACCTTGCCTTTGGGAGATATGATGTAAGAAACAAAAACTCTTCCCTCAATACCTTTTTCTTTGGCTTCGGCCGGATATTTTACATTGGTGGAGATGTAATTATGCAACGCTAAATCGCCTCCGGGAAATTTAGGCATCTCCTCAACTATAAAAAAGAGAGGTTTGCCATTGTAGGTGTTGTTTTTTGATGCTTCACGTTTCAGTTGACGCTGGCTGTCTTCTTCTGTCTTTTCAGCGCTTTCTTTCCTGGAAGTAATCAAAATAACCCCATTTTTTCCTTCTTCACCATATTTTTCCGTCGCAGATTTATCTTTCAGTACGTCAATGGATTCAATTGTTTCAGGGGATATTTCATTTAAAGCTTCAAAAGGAACTTTTTTACCGTCCAAATAGACTATTGGTTGTGCCTCAGGATTCGTTTTGTCATTCGAGCGGATCGAAACGTTTAGGTCTTTTTGAACTGTGTCTCTTTTGAGTATTACGACCATATCTTTTTGAAAAACAGGTTGTTTTTTAACTGTTTTGAAGCCAACAAAAGAGAAAGAAACTTCAGCGTTATCGGCAACATCCTCAATTCTGAACCCGCCATTCATGTCTGTGATGGCTCCGGTGGTGGTATTAACAATGACGATGGATGTTCCCGGAAGCGGCTCTCCATTTTCCTGAACCACTTTTCCTTTAATGGTCTTTCCATTTGATTGTTGTACCTGGATATTATTTTCCAGTCTTTTAAGTTTCATAAGCTCATTCCGTGATGTGGCCTTGTTGCTTACTTTCCGGGTGGTTTTGGCCGCTAAAAGTGTCGAGCTGGGTACCTCCGGAAGTGGTTTCTCTATTTCCTTAACGAGATCGTTAATGATTGTTGAGTTTTTGGATTCCTGACTTTTAGTAATCTTTTCCTGATCTGGGCGGGAATTGGATTCATAAGCGTACTTTGGTTCCGAAAATGAATAAAAAATGAGGACAGCGAACGGAAGAATAAAAAGTAGCTTCATTTTCCGGATGATTGAGGTGGATGTATTTTTCATCATGATAAATCGTTTTTTGTTGAGTGAATAACTAAAAGAATGTCCCAGCCTGATGACTTCACTTCCTAAAAGATGATTGAGAAGTGTAGCCTTGTAAAATGCTGGATCAGGCGAAGACCTTAAAGCCGATTGGTCGGCCAGGTATTCATGGTTTTGTCGAATGAAATGGCTATGCAGCCAGGCCATAGGATTGAACCATTGAAATGCGCATAACAGTTCGGCCAAAACAAGATCTATCCAGTGGTATTGCCGCACATGTGCAGCTTCATGGGCCACTATTTCCCTTATTTCCCTTTCCGGTGATGTAGGATTGACAAAAATGTATGAGAAAAAGGAAAAGGAATGGAGAAAATGATTGGTTTTCACCACTTTCAGGTCTTTTTGAACCTTAATTTCAGAGCGTCTGATGGTCTTGATGACCTTCAGTGTTTGGATCAACATTCTTATAAGAAACAACAGGGTTCCTGACAAAAGAACTCCTGCGGCAATAACTTCCGGGGTAAGGAAAGGTGTTTGAATGGTTTCCACTGCATTTACAGAAGGTTCACCAATGCTCACAGATTCCTGGATTTGAGGAATGGTTACGGTATAGTTTATGGTAATCAGTGGGAATATTATTGCTGATAACAGTCCGGAAATCAGGAATAAGCGATTTAACCTGAAGAAGCGTTCATGCCGCAAAAACAGAAAATAAACCAGTCCGAAAGCTGAAAGCCAAACAGATGATCTTATTAGATACGAGATAAAAGTTTCCATAAAATTTAGTTTTTCTGTCTTCTTCTTAATTCTTTTCTGGTTTCGTTCATGAGTTCTTCAAGTTCCTCAATCGAAAGGTCCTTCTCTCTGGCAAAAAAGGATGCCATAGCGGGAAACGAGTTGTCAAAGTACTTTTTCATCACTCCGAAAAGTTGACTTTTTGAGTATTCTGCTTTTTTTACAAGCGGGAAAAATACATGTACATTTCCAAATGTTTTGTGGGCCACAAATCCTTTTTTCTCAAGAATCCGGACAATCGTTGAGACCGTATTGCGTGCAGGCCTGGGTTCTTCAAAACTTTCGCGGATGTCACGAACTGCTCCTTCGCCCAGTTTCCAAACTATTTGCATTACTTGTTCTTCTGCTTTTGTCAGTTGCATATTGTTTCTTTTTTGTCAATCCTTACGATGCAAATATGTGACTAAAAAATTAGTCGGTCAAGTTTTTTATTAAAAAAAATGACTAAAAAGTTAGTCGACAAGTTAAAAGAACATTTTCGGATTGGGCTCAGCCTTTTAAAAATGCCCGGTGTCAACAAAGGATGACTGATTTGGTCAAAATGTTAGCGTTTTTTGTGGAAGCACACTATATTTCCAAAAATACCTCTATTTTTGAAAAAACATAAAGAAAAAATCTACTTTGATATGAAGAAAATTGTGGTTAATCTGTTGTTGGTGATGTTTTTAACTTCATTGTCTGCCTATGGAAAAGGAAATGAAGTGTTGGAACTTACTTCGCCTAATGGCAATTTGAAGGTTAATATTGCTGTTACCGATGAGATAGCCTGGAGTCTTGAACTCAATGAAAATCTGATTGCCGGACCTTCTTCCATCGCTCTGGAAGTTGAAGGTTATGGCATTTTCGGGGAGAATCCGGTTTTGAGAAACTCTTTTCCCGGTTCGCGCAACGATGTGATTGAAACATCATTCTATAAAAAATCAAAGGTCAAAAACGAATACAATGAGTTGAATTTGATTTTCAAAGGTGGCTATGGGTTGATTTTTAGGGTTTACGATGATGGGGCTGCCTATCGTTTTGTTACTTCGATAAAAAAAGAGATTAACATAATTAGTGAAAAGACAGAGTTTATTTTTCCTGATGCTAAAGAGGTTTATGTACCTTATGTGCGGGAGCCTGTAGGGCGCTATCAGGTTTCATTCGAGAGTACTTATGATGTGTTGGGACTGGATGAAATTGATGCCGATTCATTGATTATTACTCCGCTTTTGGTGAAAAACAATGATGGTTCTTCATTGGTTGTGAGCGAGGCCGATTTGGAGGATTATCCAGGTATGTTTCTGTCTTTAAATGATGGGGCTACGGGATTTGAAGCTGAATATGCAAGATATCCGCTGGAGGAAGAGCAGGGTGGACACAACAATCTTCAGTCGTATGTTACCAAACGTGCCGAATTTATTGCAAAAACTAATGGTAATCGAGCGTATCCGTGGCGTATGATAGCTGTCGGAGAAAATGATGCAGAATTGCTTGGTAATGATTTGGTTTACAAACTTGCTTCCCCATCCCGAATTGAGGATGCTTCCTGGATTAAGCCCGGAAAAGTAGCCTGGGACTGGTGGAACGACTGGAATATTTATGATGTCGATTTTGAGGCAGGCATCAATACCGAAACCTATAAATATTATATCGATTTTGCTGCTGAAAAAGGAATTGAATATGTTATTCTTGATGAAGGCTGGTCGGAAAGCACCAATCTGTTAAATGTAA
The DNA here is from genome assembly GCF_016278715.1 of Marinilabilia sp. Lineage (GTDB taxonomy): Bacteria > Bacteroidota > Bacteroidia > Bacteroidales > Marinilabiliaceae > Marinilabilia. The sequence continues at coordinate 5,450 of NZ_JADQBH010000089.1, forward strand.
TTCCGGAGATTGACCTTCAGGAAATTATTGATCATGGTAAGACTAAGGGTGTCGATATTGTTCTTTGGGCCGGATGGCTGCCATTGAATCAAAAAATGGATGAGGTTTTTGAGAAATACTCGGGCATGGGCGTCAAAGGGTACAAAATTGATTTTATGAACCGTGACGACCAGAAAATGGTTAACTTCTTTTACAAAACAGCTGCTAAAGCCGCAGAATACAAGCAGTTTGTTCTGTTTCACGGTGCTTACAAACCTACAGGACTTCACCGTACCTATCCCAATGTGCTGACTTATGAGGGGGTGTTTGGCCTGGAGCAGGTGAAATGGACCGAATACGACAACTTTCCCGAGTATGACGTGACGGTTCCTTTTATCCGCATGCTTGCCGGGCCGATGGATTATACACCCGGGGCCATGGAGAACGCCAATAAGTGGAACTGGAGAGCTATAAACAGTGACCCGATGAGTCAGGGGACGCGTGTGCACCAGCTGGCTATGTATGTGGTTTTCGATTCTCCCTTCTCTATGCTTTGTGACAATCCCTCAAACTACTTACGCGAACCCGAAAGTGTTGATTTTATTGCGTCTGTGCCAACTGTCTTTGATGAAACAGTGCCCCTGGCAGGCGAAATTGGTGACTATGTGGCTGTTGCGCGTCGTAAAGGAGACACCTGGTATGTGGGAGCAATGACCGATTGGAATGGTCGTGAAATTGAGCTGGATTTTTCATTCCTTGGAAACGGTGAATTCAAAGCAACAGTCTTTGCCGATGGTATCAATGCCGATCGTGCTGCCCGTGATTATTCCAAAGGAGAAATGACTGTTAACGGTGGCAAAAAACTGAAGATTCAAATGAAAAGTGGTGGCGGTTGGGCTGCTATTATTGAGCCCGTGAGATAAGTGTTGGATATTTTAAGAGATCTTGAGAACCGTCTTAACGCAACAATGTTGAGACGGTTTTTTCTTTTATTGAAGTTTAAGGCTCTGGTTTGTTTTTACGTTGATAAAATATTTCATTCACTGACAGAGTATTAATACAATACTCATTGGAATCTTTAATCCGCCCTGAGATTGCTTCTCCAGATTTCGTGCCTCATCGGGATCGGAATGACGTGTTTTTCTGGAGTTGTTGTTGATGGGAGGGTTTCACGCCAGGTGAAGCCCTCTCTTTTTTTATTCGAAGCTGATTACAATAGTCTGTTAAAAGAAAGCTTAAACGCTGAGGCGATATGACGCAAAGGCTTTATTATGAGGAAGTTGTGGTTTGTCTGTCGGGTTCTGTAATGTGTTAAATATCAACTGCTTGCAAGAGTTTTACGGAGCATTGAAAGATTAAGTTATGAAAAAAAGAGGAGAAATTTTCGATTTTTATGGAACGTTATTTGGGATTCTGAGTATTAGGAAATCTCGTGAGATAAATATTTAGAGACACATAACAGGGTTTAACCACAGAGAGCACGGAGAAACACAGAGGTTGCTTGCGCAACGGGGGTATTACACAGAGTAGCACAGAGTTAATTTAGCTTTTGCCTCTTTTTACCCTTTTATGTTTCAATCCGCAAATGGGCACCGATCATTGTTTTTGTGGAAAAGTGACAAGCAGAACCCCGGGCTGAAAGCCCAATTGACCTTAGCCCGGGGCACCGTCCCGGGAAAAGAAGTTCCAGGCAATTTTTTCGCCCTGAAAGGGCAGGTAAAAGCCTATGAAACGAGAGGAAAGTGACAAGCAGAACCCCGGGCTGAAAGCCCAATTGACCTTAGCCCGGGGCAC
>NZ_JADQBH010000302.1 GCF_016278715.1 Marinilabilia sp.
CACTTGAAAGACAGATGTTTCGACTACGCTCAACATGACATTTTTTTTGTCCTTAATACTTTTTGGACAACTCCTTGTCATTATAGATTAAAGATTGCATTTATTTCTCAAAAAGAAAAACAGCCAGTCTTTGCAAGAAAACACTAATACTGCAGGATTCGTGCTGGCATGATTTAATCCTTGGCATTAAAAACAGATAAATCCCACTCATCTCTCCATTTCAAAAGTGGTTTATCTCCCTGGAATTCCACAGGCAGCCATATATACCTGCCATCAATGGGATTTTTGGGTTTCCAGCGATCTGCCATAAAAATGAAAGCATCCTCCTTGCCGTTTACCGGCAAAACAAACGTGCTCTGCGAATGAAAGGTAAGCTCTGCCCCATCACCCACACATGGGTTTCCGAGTTGCTGCCACGGTCCCCAAATCGAATCGGACACAAAAGAGCGGGCTGCATTGGGGGCCCAACCAGTACAACCGGAAGTAATGAGGTAATACTTTCCTTTACGCTTAAAAAGCGCCGGAGCTTCATTATGGCCACCGGGAAATATGCGCGTCCAACGGTCTGTAAACGAAGTATAATCTGCTGAAAGTTTAGAAATATGCAATGTCAGATTTTCCTCTGAAGAATGAATATGATAGGCTGTTCCGTCATCATCCACAAAAAGGGTCATATCACGTGACATCTGACCGGTTTCAAAATCGCGCTTTACGAAAAGCCCCTGCTCCACAGCCTCATGCCATGCAGGAGTCCACCATTCCAGAGACTCACTAAATGATGCAGCTTTCATCTTTTCTGTGGCATCAACAGGCCACGTGCCTGCATTGGGACGAAAAGAACGGAGGTATTCATAAGGTCCGGTTACCTTATCACTGATGGCCACACCGGTACGAGCGGCACTGTAACCCTGACCTTTAAGTTCCAGATGAAACCACATCACAAACTTTTTGGTAGCCTCATTAAAGATTACTTTAGGTCGTTCCATCACAGCCCCCTTAACAATTTCCGACTCAGGGTCATCGGCTGATTCAAAAGCAATTCCTTCGTTTTTCCAATTGTAAAGGTCTTGAGAGGAATAACAACGAATGCCAACAAGGGCAGTATTACCGCTGACACCAGCAGTTTTATGTTCTCCAAACCAGTAGTAAGTATCTTCATGAAATAACATTCCTCCTCCATGCGCATTGATGTGGACACTATCCGTGTCGTACCAGACTGCTCCCGGATGAAAGCTTTTATAAACAGCCTTATCAACTGTTTTTTCAGAAGTTCTTGAACTATTGAACCCGGCAAATAATAACGACCCGACTGCTAAAACACCCCAAAGGAAAGCTCTGAAAAAAGGGAATTTGAATTTGTTGAATTGCCAAGCCTTACAACAAAAATAAAATACGCTAAAACCCATGATTATTAATTTGATTTAAAAAGATTCATATCAGGAAGCCTTAAGTCGCTCAATAGAGGACTAAAATTGAATAAAAAAAGCCCCGGATGGGGCTTTTTTTATTATTGTTCTGCTCCCTGACCGGCAACCGTAGGCCATCCCGGATTTTGATAAATCGGGGAAGTGGATATGGTTTGCCCATCATCAGCTGAGATGAGAAAATGCTGAACTGCAATTGGCTCAAGATAATGAGCTTCGGTAAAATACAATCCGTCGTAATAATTGTTATTGGATTGTACAATCTGATAGGGACGTAAATACTCACTCAACCCGGGGGAAGAAACGGTATTCAACTTTTCATCACTCTGGTCGGCCAATAAAATACCATCGTCATAGTTGTTTTGCATTGGTCCCCATATTTTACACCCTTCGATCTGGAAACCATTCAACTGATCCATTGCACGCCAACGAATCAGGTCGTTGTACCGCTGTCCCTCTCCAATAAGTTCGCACCGGCGCTCGCGACGAATATTGTAAAGAGTAGCATCCACCATGGTTCCCTGTGAGTATGCACCCCAATCATAATTGGCTTCAATACTCATATCTGTAGCAGCAATGGTAGTGTTGTAATCCTCATCTACTCCCGCACGTCTGCGAATAGCTCTCCAGTATTGGTCGGCTTTTGAATCCAACGACCCGTTTTTCACATAACAGGCTTCCATGTAAATCAAATATGCTTCAGCAGCTCTGAAAATTACCGGCGCAGTTAAGTCCTGACCCAGAATTTGCATATTGTAATCAAGAGCATATCCTTTACCCAACATGTATCCGGTTGAGGTAGAATACTTTCCATCAGAACTATAGACAACAGGAGCTTCCTCAAAGGTTTCCGGATTATCAATATTGATAAAAGCCTTCACTTCGCCGGGCGCTTTCATAAACAACTGCCAGCGACTGTCTCTGTCCACTTTTGTATCCTCAATGTAATCGTCTCCCTGATAACCACTTCCAGCAGCATAAACCGGCAAACCATTCTGCATCAAAAATGACTGCTCCATCTGATGCGTATAACCTTTTTGGGCACCATAATAAATGTAATGATTATAGCTATGCGCTCTTCCCAAGTCCACATCGTATGCACGGTACATAATAACTTCAGAATAAGCAGACGGATCGGGAGTTGCAAACATATTGTAATAATTGTTCTGCGCTTGCGAAGCACTTTCCTGAATAACCTGATTGTTGTCCACCAGGCCAACATTATCAGCAATCTGAGAAGATGCATCCATGGCTTCAGTCAGAAAAAAATCGATCTCACCCTCAAGACTTCCACCTGGAAAGGAATAGTTGCTATTGTAATCTTTTTCGGCTCCAGGCCAACCCGGACCGTTAGGCACAAGTGGGGTTCCTGCATGGTATTTTTCCCAGGTTCCTTCGAACAGAGCCACCCGGGCTTTTAACAACAAAGCAGCATTTCTGGTAATTCTTACTTTGCCCCCATCAGGCTCGTTGGACAAGAGATCAATCGCTTTATCCAGATCCGAGAGAATAAACCTTGCCACTTCGTTACGGGGGGCTCGTTGAGATGCTTCCACCAAAGCCTCCTGTTGGTCAGGTTTTGGTTCGGTAATAATCGGGAAATCGCCAATTTTACGAAGGCGGTAGAAATATTCATGTGCTCTAAGGAAATAACCTTCCCCCACATAATGCGCAATATTATTGGAATTTCCATTTATTTCTCCTGCCTCAAAGCGGGGAACAACGGTTTCCAGGTAATAGTTGAGTGCATAAATATTTGAAAAATTCCACTCTCCACCTGTAGAAGGAACCGTCCACAAACCGGGCACAAACCTTGCATTAGAACCACGGGTAGTGGCGTTATCGGTGGCCAAATCATCAAAATAAAAAGATTCTCCCCCACTTCCATAGTGACTGGGCAGCATTCCTCCTTTGTCATCACTGCCACCATTGTAATTGTCATAATCGGCGTAATACTTTATCGTATAGGCAGCCAGGTGAGTTTCATCCCAAAGATAATTCTCAGGGGTCACTTCCGATGGCGGAGTAACATCAAGATGGTCTTCGCATCCTCCCATCATCAAACTTGCGGCAGCAAATGTGAATCCGGCTAAAATCTTACTATATTTCATTGTAATCATTGCTTTAAAAATTAGAAGTTTACACTCAAACCAAAACTATAAGTTTTTGAAAGAGGATACACTGTACCTCCCTGTTTCCCAATACCAGCTGTTTCCGGATCCATTGTTTCCGATAAACTGGTCAAGGTCAACAGGTTTTCTCCCGAAACATAAATTCTGAAATTTTGTAAAGACAGCCTGCTGATAACCACCTCGGGGAAGGTATAACCAAATTGCAGGTTTTTAAGTCTCATATAAGATGCATCCTGCAGGTACCGCGTCTGAGTTTTATGGTTTTTGTTATTGAACAAAGGTCTGGGATAATAAGCATCGGTATTTTGTCCCAGCGGATGATTGCTATCAGCTCTGAAATAGTCCATGTGCTCGGTAAAAGCAGTTGACCACCATTGGCCACTACCGGTAGCTCCCCAAAAAACCATACTGTTTTCACCGGGATCAAAATCACGCTTAAGCACTCCCTGCCAGAACATTTGCATATCAAAACCCTTCCAGGCCGCATCCAATCTGATTCCGGTTCTGAATCGTGGTGTATTGTTTCCAATAATTTTGAGGTCTCCCATATCTGATGTGGTATTGCTGCCATTATCCACCTTTCCATCGCCGTTGATGTCGGCATACATGATGTCACCGGCTGCCCAGTTGCTTCCCAGTGCGTTCTGGCCACCATTTGGCAATGTTTCCAAATGGTTTTGCATCTCCTCATCCGATTTGGCTATCCCAACTGTTGTATATCCGTAAATATTTCCTGTCAGTTCATCTTCACGGTATCTGTCAAGACTTCCGGTAGGGTTACCGTAACTCAATATTCGGGTTTGCGAATCTGCAATGTTCACACCTACACCATATCTAAAATCACCGAGTCGATCACGCCATTGCATCTGAAGCTCCCATCCAAAAGTTTTAAGGTCGGTATTATTGGTTTTAGGAACACCCGTTCCCAAAGTAGCCGGAAGTTCGATGCCCGGACCAACCATATCCAGTGTTTTACGCTCGAAATAATCAAATGACCCGGTCAACCGGTTATCCAGCGCACCGAAGTCAACTCCAATATTCGTAGTTTCTATCTTTTCCCAGGTCAATGTTGAAGAAATAAGCCCGGGCACAGAAGCAGTATTGGGTTTTGCTCCATTAACAATCCATTGTCCATCAGAAGCCCCCACCCCAATTGTTTGATAAGTGGGATACCAATTGTCTGTGTTTTGGTTGGCCAAAACTCCATAGGAAGCACGCAGTTTGAAAGTGTGCAGATAGTCACTGAGCGATCCCCAGAAATTCTCACGGGCAATATTCCAGCCCAACGAAGCAGAAGGTGTCCAAACCCACCTTTTTTCCGACCGGTACCGCGAAGACCCATCGTATCTTGCATTGATCTCCAGCAGGTATTTCTCATCGTAGTCATAATTAATCCTTCCGAAGAAACCCGCTGTACTCCATTCCTGATACTGCCCCATAATGGACATATTATCATTGTTGGTGGTCAAATCAAGAACCGGTAGATCGGTGGTAATCATATCGGTTCGCTGGGCACTCATCTTGCGATATTTGTATTGTTCGGACTGAATTCCCAACATACCGGAAATAGTATTGGCACCAATGTCTTTGGTGTAATTGGTATAAACATTCGGATTCAGGAACGTAGACTTATAAGCGTACTCATAAACCTGCTCATTGTTGGGACTGGTAAGTGCCTTATAGGTTTTCTCCGGGTCATCAGCATAGTGTGAATAAACACGCTTCTGGTCCCAGTGCGTCCAATCTGTCCCGGTTCTCACATTCATTTCAGCAATGATGTTCCAATCCTGTACAGGTGTCAGAGTAGCTTTTACCTGCTGAGACATATTGTCATTCTGTTCAGCCTGGCGTCCGCCTTCCGACATCGTTTGAACGTAGTTGATATCAGACATATAATATCCATTAGGATCCTTAATAGCTCTGATTGGCCTGGCACGACGGAGAATGTGATCATAAAATCCCTCATTCATCGCAGTAGGCCGCTCATAGTCAACTCTTACAAAGCGGTTAGAATATTCCACTTTTGCAACCGGAGATAGCTGGGCAGAGATTTTTGCAGTTAACGTATAGCGATCATAATTCTCTGTTCCATGACGCATAAAACCCTCCTGTGTCATGAAATTGGATGAAACGTAATAGGTGATATCCTCTGTTCCACCGCTGATACTAAAGTTATGTTCCTGCGAAGGCGACCATTTCTTGTAATACTCCTTCAACCAATCCACATTGGCATAGGTGTAATCGTAATTCCATTTGCCGCCACTCCCTTCATAAGCAACATTTGAGGGATCCAACTCACCATCGTAATAACTCTTCACCAAATCTTTATAGTCTTCGGTGTAAAGGTGAGAATTGGAAACGTTGAAATTGGCGTCATCGAAGAAATTAACAAATTCCCAGGATGATTGCATATCCGGCAATAATACAGGAGTATTAAAGCGAAAATTATTATTGTAGTTAATCACCGTTTTGCCGGCTTTACCGCTTTTGGTGGTGATTAAAATAACCCCGAAAGGAGCTCTGGAACCATAAATAGAAGACGCCGCAGCATCCTTCAATACAGAAATATTCTCAATATCCTGAGGGTTAATGGTGTTGATATCACCCTCCATACCGTCTATCAGAACCAACGGATCGCCTTTGGAACCATCGCCAATAGTACCGGTACCACGGATATTTATTTCTTTGGAGGCATTCAGTTCTCCCCCTACACCACTGTTGGAAATGTTCAATCCGGGAATTACACCCTGCAAAGCCTGAACGGCGTTGGCAACAGGTCGTTCTTCCAGGTCTTCTGAAGAGGCAGTGGCAACAGCTCCTGTAACATTAATCTTTTTCTGGGTTCCAAAACCCACCACTACAATCTCATCCAGCGCTTCAACACTTGGTTCAAGAGAAATATTAATTACCGTCTGGTTTCCCACAGGTATTTCCTGATTCTCATAACCAATAAAGGAAATTACAAGAACCGGATTCTCCTGGGCTCCAACATTGAGTGAGAAGTTTCCATCAATGTCGGTGATGGTTCCTGAAGTCGTGCCCTGCAAAACAATACTTGCTCCGGGAACAGGACTGCCGGATTCGTCAACAACAGTACCACGAATGGTTTTCCCGTCCTGGGGCACAGCACTCCATGCAGGTGAAACAGTGGTCATCAATCCCAATAACATTAAAAACATTATCAGGCCTGGTCTGATGCGACCGGAAACGATTCGCCGAAAGCCTCCGGTAGATAAAACTTGTAGACTCATAAAACTTTAATTTGATTAATAAATGTGATTTAAAATGGGTTCCTGCTTTGGAAAAATGTTAAAACAGACCGAAACCGTTTCTCCGGGTCGAATTAAAAAAGCTTTGAACAGCAAAACCTCTTAACACTTTTTTCAAAACATAAACAAATGTAGCCAGGAGTGTATGCAGGCTTTTGCACAAATACGACAGATGATAGAATGAATTTGAAAGGGGTATAATTTTCTCGTTTCAGAATGGTAGTTTTTCGATTTCCCAAACACCATTCACCAACCTAAGGCATTAATAATGTGAGGATTAAGTTAATATTCGCGTATATATTTTTACAGATTGCTTCTCCCGACCTCGTGCCTCATCGGGATCGCAATGACACTCTTTCACTTTTAAATGGAAGAGGTTGGCAGATGGCA
>NZ_JADQBH010000116.1 GCF_016278715.1 Marinilabilia sp.
ACTGATGAAAATGCTAAAGTGCTGGTTGTATGTGTAGAGCTGTGCACCCTACATTTCCAGGCAGTTGACAATACCGATAATTTATTGGCCAACACCATCTTCGGCGATGGCTCTGCCGCTGCAGTTGTTGTATCCGACAGGGCTGCAAATAAAAATCATCAGTCAGGATTATCAATGGATGGATTTTATTCCCTGCTACTGAATAAAGGCAAAAATTTAATGGGTTGGAATATTACGCCAGTGAATTTCGAAATGGTTCTTGATGGCGGCATTCCCGAATTTATTGGCAACGAGGTGAAGGAAATTGTCAGGAAGGCCGGCAATAAGTTAAAGACAAACCCTTCAGCTATCGATAAATGGGCCATACATCCAGGAGGAAAAAAGATACTTGATTCCGTAAAAAAACAAATGCAACTGAGTGATTCGGATATGCAGTATTCCTATGAAGTACTTTCTGAGTACGGAAACATGTCGTCGTCAACCATTCTGTTTGTGCTAAACGAAATCATGCAGACTGAACACACCGATGGCAATAAAATATTTTCAATTGGGTTTGGCCCCGGATTAAGTATTGAAACGGCACTGCTAACCTATGTTAAGAACATGGCTGAGAAACCAAACAAAAATGAGGTGTCCGGTTCAACCAAATCAATAACCGAAAAGAGAAATAAACAAAAAGTTGTATCAAACCTCTAAAACGGAAGTATTCCGATGCCTGCAAAATTCAAATACCGCTCCCATGAAAAAGAACTGCTTGATGAAACGAATATCCAGCAGGATATACTTTTCAAAAACCTGAGGGAGCTTGATATCTTGAATAGAACCACAGGAGGTCATGCCATTTCATTGAAAGGTGTAAAACAATTGGTAACCGATCACACCAAAATCTATCACATCGTGGATCTTGGATGCGGAAGCGGTGATTCGTTAAGGGCTATTGCTAATTGGACGCGCGAAAACAATTTCAGTGTTAAATTGACAGGTGTTGATATGAATGCGAATGTAATTGAATATATGCGGAAACATTGCAGTGCATATCCGGAAATCACCGGCATTGCCGGGAACTATCAGGAACTTATTGATCGGAATACAACCGTTGATATTATTCTTTGTTCTTTGTTTTGCCATCATTTAAACGAAGACGAACTCATAAAACTGTTCATTTGGTTCCGAAAAAAAGTCACAACCGGATTTGTAATCAACGACTTGCAACGAAATTGGATGGCTTATTACAGCGCCTGGTTTTTTACACGGTTATTGAACGGAACTAATCTGGCAAAAAACGATGGTCCGGTCTCTGTGCTTCGGGCGTTTAAAAGAAGTGAACTTAAAAATCTATTTGAGAAGGCAAATATCAAAAACTATATCATTCAGAAAAGAGGACTATTCCGCTTCCTTGTAATCGGAAAAACGGAGCTTACTTTTCGTAAATGAATTTAAGCGACAAGCGTTACGAAACAAGTGATTTTTAACAATAGTCCGTTTAACCTTTTTAAATGCCTGTTTAAGAGCAAATTGTGCAATGCCGGGCATTTATTGCAACACCCTGATAATAAATGCTTTGCATAGCAGCGCTTAAGCTTTTTTTTAACGGACTATTGTCTTTAACAGACAGACACGAATTATGGAACTATCTCCGCATAATACCACAGAAGTCCTGATTGTTGGTGCCGGCCCGACAGGTCTTATGATGGCCTGCCAGTTAGCTGTTCACCATGTTTCGTTTCGAATTATTGATAAAAACTCCTCTCCTTCGCAAAATTCAGGAGCACTGATTGTGCAGGCCCGGACCCTGGAGATATTTGAGCAGTTGGGCATTGCAAGTGATGCCATAAAGGAAGGAACTATTGCCGATAGAATTGAGATTCTGTATAACGGAAAAAAAATAGCAGGCACTTCCATAAAAGATATCGGCCGAGAACTGTCTCAATTTCCTTTTCTGCTCATGCTCGAACAATCGCAAACAGAAAAATTATTGCTAAAATTCCTCAAAGCACGTGGCTGCTATGTCGAAAGGAATGTTCAATTTAGAAAATTTGCAGAACATAAAAACAGGATAACCACCGAGGTAATCATGCCCGATGGCTCCCGGCAAACAATAGCTTCAAATTATTTAATTGGTGCTGATGGAAGCAAAAGCGCTGTCCGGAATTTCCTGAATATTCCGTTTAACGGCAAAGCGTACTCAAGACCAATTTTTATACTCGATGGTAGAGCAATTTCAGATTTTGGTTCAGGCGTTATCACCTTTGCATTTTCCAGAAAATCAGTTGCCGGGTTTTTCCCACTAAAAGACCAACGATGGCGGGTAGATGGCAGTTTTCCCGGAAAAGTAAAAAAATCTGAAACTTTAACACTGGAGACGGTTACAAAAGGACTTCAACACTGGAACAACCTGAATTTTAAACTCCAGGATATCGAATGGTTTTCAGTGTCGCATTCACAACAAAAATACCCCCCTACCATTCGGATTGGAAACTGTTTTTTAGCGGGCGATTCGGCACATGTCAACACTCCGGTTGGCGCACAGGGTATGAATACCGGGCTTCAGGATGCCCACAACCTGGCCTGGAAACTGGCTTTTGTACTAAAGCAAAATGCAAAACCGGAACTGCTCGATTCCTACTCAACCGAACGGCTCGGTATTTCAAAAGGATTTGCACGATATGCCGATGCGGTTTTCAGAGTGGCAACAAATACAACAAACGCTGTCAGTATTTTTAGAACATTTATACTGAAAATGTTCTTAAAAAGGATATTTCCGAAGCTGGAAAAAAAAGAAAAATTGCGACTGAAGTTTTTTAAATCCATTTCGCAGATTGACATTCATTACAAGCCGGCTTTTGGCATATACGAAGAATCTGAAAAATTATTTCTTCATAGGACTCCCAAACCCGGATATCGACTCCCCTACGTGGATTTTATGTACGACAACAAAAATACAAACAGCCACCAGATTCTACCCGCAACCCGATTTACGCTTTTAGTGTTTGCAAAGGAGTTAACATCTGAAATAAAATCAATATCAGAGAAGTACAACCTGGCAGTTGTATTGTTAAAACCCCGGCCCGAAACAAATAGCATTTACACAAGCCTCGGGATTACGAACACCGGATATTACCTTATTCGCCCGGATATGTACATTGGATTGCGTTCGGCTACCTTGAAAATCGAAAATCTGAATATGTATTTGCAGCAGTGGAGCGAAAGCATCAAACCGGACACCAATAATTTAAATTCTTAATTAAATTAAACCACTATGAAATCATTTATTTTCTGGCAACGATGGCTATTCTACAGCAGTGTGCTATTCGCGCTGTTTGGAATTGCGTTCGCCGTTTATGGCAGTAATCCACTCTTTTTGCCCTACAATAATGCACTTGCCCAAATTTTTGGTTTTGGGAAATCAATGCCCGAGTCCATTGAGCCTTTCCGGGCTTTTATTTGGGGGCCCATAGGTGCAACAATAGCTTGTGCTTATATTTTACTCGCGTTTATTGCGTGGTATCCGTTTCACCGGAAAGAACGCTGGGCGAGGAACGCAATTATTGCGGCATTCGGCGTTTGGGTAATACTGGATTCAGTCGTTTGCATTAAGTACGGAGTATATTTTCAGCTATATTTGGTCAACGGATTCTCCATATCAATAAAAGCTTTGCCTCTGATCTTTACCTGGAAGCAGTTCTCAAATCATGCCCTTTTGAATAAATCCACATTACAAATCTAGTGTCAAGTCAAACGTAAGCTATCGGGCCAAGACTCGTTCTTTTGTGTTATTGCTTTTAAAAAAAAGACTTACATAGCATAGTGACAGCAAATTCTATGATGAAACGAAATCACGCAAAACAGATTTTTTAATGCCTGACAGATAACAATTCCACCAGTAATGAAAAACAAACCGCTTGATATCCCGTTCAAAAAAAATCTCCCCTGAAGGTTCATTATTTTCATTATTGGGACTGGATGGATGGTAAACTATTTTTCCAAATGATTTGGAAAGACCTGAGATAAAATCACCGGCTTCCGGGGTTAAATCCAGCAAAAGACCATTCCATCCCATATACAACTCTCCTCGCGATGCTACGTCGTTGCCCGTGAATGAAAACACAGAACTGGAGTGAATTCCTTCAGCAATCTTTATGCCGGCAAGCGGATAAATAGCTGGATTAATGATTTCAAACCGGAATTCGGATAATTTTACGTCGGCCGTGTAACCACCATTAATATCTTTGAGATTGTATCTGAAATCGGCCTGAAGCAAGGCATCATCAAAAACAAATGCCTCTGCCTTAATTTGCATTGTACTGTCGTTTTGCAGAGAATCAGCGATATTTGAAATATTTTTCACAGTAACTTTTAACCGGTTAAACGTTACATTTCCGGTAGCTTCGGGAAACCCGGATTCGGAACCATTCTCAGGAAATTCCGAATAGAGAATATCCGTTTCACTGATATTTATCTCAGCGAAATATAAATCGATCGGTGCAGACAAAATTAATCTCACAGGCATGGCGGGACGTTGTTCCTCATTAAACGGAGGCCTCCGGTCACGAAAAATATCTATAACCCCTTTGCTGATATTTACACGGGAAACTATCACCCCTCTCCTGCCATCCTTTTTGTATGTCCGAAAGCCATTAACGTCAATATTATCCAAATGCGTCTCGATGCGGTCGGTTTCAAACTCAACATGCCGAAAAAACTCTTCTTTGGGGTATATGGGAAGCATTACTATCTTCTCCATCCTGAGGTTCTCCCTGGTGCCGTCAAACGAAATACTGTCGATGTAAAAAGATTTCAGATTCTGAGGCAAATAGGCGTAGAGATTTGCGGCCTGAAATGAATGTCTTTCAAATGTCAGGCTTTCATTGCCGTTGCCTTTATCGTCGGGCAACTCAATTTTTCCTTTAAAGCGAATTGGCCCGATTTGAAATTCCTGAAGGGTATTGGAAACAACTCCGGGCTCTTCAGAAAGATGTTTGGTGCGGAAATAAACACTATCTGCCTGAAAACAGTTAACATTGAATTTTTTTTGACCCAGGGCAATTAACACCAACGGTTTAAGGGAAATTTCAAGATTGATAATTCCTGCTTCATAAACCTTGGTGTATAACATAGCAGAACTATCTGCATTATCCACCCCGGTTTCTGCATATATTGAAATATCAGGTGTTGATACTGTTAGTGGAAACCCATTGAATTCAAGTTTTTGAATATTAACCACAAGGGAATCACCTGTTGACTGATTAAGCTCACTGCCAATTTTTTTCTCCAGTAAATTCTCTATATAGCTCGTAACAGAACCGCGAAGAAAAACCTGGAGAAACAAAATTCCCAGCGCAAATACCAAAACAGTAACTGCGATAAATATAAGCAAACTACCATATCTCCTTTTCATATCTTAATGCTTTAATTGCTACAGATAAAAAAGATAGAGATATAAAACTAAGCACATTACCTCCGGGAAGTGTTATATTATTAATTGGAAAATTTATATTATTCACATATTTGAATGTTCTATAAGAACTGCGAATTATTTCTCCTTTGACAGATTATTAATTTAGCAGCCTGAAAGCCCACCCTGGACAAGCTAGAACCAAACAAATCTAAAAAGAATCTGTCACAGCTCCGCAGCTTTTTTCTTTTTCATCACATCATTTCTATCACAGAACAATCCAAACCATGGAGCTCCCAATACAAAGTGTCTTCAGGAGGAACCATGAAATATTTTGCAAAAAAAAGACTAAAAGGAGTAAGACACCAAAGCCCGGGGCAACACAAGGGAAAAATGTAACCTCATCTCTCCCTTTTGGGGGTGGCAATGCGACCGAAAGTGTGATAAACAAAAAGCTAAGAATTAACAGCCAGAAGCTGACAGCAAACCCGCTTTCTCTTATATACCCTGTATAATGCAATATCTTCTTTCAACATTATGATTTTTTTGTGATTTACTACTCCCATCCAAAAATTTAACGAATTATTCATAAAGGAATGTGGTAATTATGCAACTCTTTCTAAAAAAAGTGTAACGCATCAAACGATAAACAGCAATATTTTTAGGCCTTAATAAAGTTTACATCTTTTTTCAAACGCTAAAAATTAAGACTTTGTTCCATCATGTAAAAGACCTACAGTTCAATGCAAGAGTTTCTAAACCCGATGAGCGTTTTGCCAAATTACTTCATGAACAACTTGGTGAACCCAACCCAATGGATAACCAAAAGCAGCCATGTAATATTTTGTTCATGCAGTTGGATGCTGAAAATCAAATCCGTATGTGTATGATATGCTCATGGATATTGCTACCGAAGAATTAAGTCACCTGAAGATTGTAGGTGCGATTATTCGAATGTTACTCATTGGCGTAAACAGTGAATTGAAAGCAGTTTATTGCCAAGCTCTTAAACATATTCAACAAACCAATGGCTTTCTGAAAAAAAAGCCAAGGCAACTCAGAGAACGGAAAAATCTGTACAGGAAAACAACAAGTCAGTAAGTAAAGAACGCAAAGGAAAAGCAGATTAAGCTGCAATTTCGGAAAAAGGAAAAATGAGTTGGTCTGTATATAAAGAACAAGGTGAAGCCAAATAAAAAGCCATGAAATATATTCTTTATATAGTTGCAGTAGTAATGATAATTATCTGGGCAATAGGTTTTTTTATCTATAGCATTGGAGCAATAATTCACCTATTGCTTGTATCAGCATTAGTATGTTTCCTGATAAAAATTTTCTCAGGTAAAAAAAATAAATAAAAATCAATTAATCCGCTTCACCATGCTCCCGTCCGGGAGTCTGTGAAGCTTAAAACAAAAATCAATTATGAGTACAGGAAAAACAACATTAGGAACATTGACAGGACTTGCCATTGGTGCAACAGCTGGTATTTTATTCGCACCAAAAAAAGGTTCAAAGTCCCGCAAACAAATCATGGATAAAAGCAACCATTATGTGGATGAACTAAAATTGCAATATAATAAATTGCATGATTCACTTGCTGAAAAAATCAGAAGCACAAAGAATGATGCCGAAAATTTGTTGGGAAATGAAAAAGCAATTGAAGTGCTAAACTCGCTCATTACTATCAATAACGATAGAATTGAAGGATATGAAACTGCATCAAATGAAACCGAAGAACCTGATTTAAAAAACTTGTTTGCACAATTCATTTCCACCAGTCAAAAATGCAAAAAGGAATTA
>NZ_JADQBH010000325.1 GCF_016278715.1 Marinilabilia sp.
CTCCTATGTTTATAGCTTTCGCAAAACACCAAATATCGACGCTGAAGGTGTCGTATAATTTAATTGGGGGTCGTTTCTTACACATACATTACATCTATAAATATTTGACCCACTTCGGGGTCATGCCTTTGTTATTGAGGGAAATAGAATTTTCAGGGGCATGTCCTTTTATTGAAGAAAACGGAGCCTGAAGGGCTCCTATGTTTATAGCTTTCGCAAAACACCAAATATCGACGCTGAAGGTGTCGTAAAATTTAATTGGGGGGTCCATTCTCATTTAAAAATTACATCTATAAATATTTGACTCCCTTCGGGGTCATGCCTTTATTATTGAGGAAAATAGAGTTTTCGGGGTCATGTCCTTTTATTGAAGGGAACGGAGCCTGAAGGGCTCTTATGTTTATAGCTTTCGCAAAAATATAAAATATCGACGCTGAAGGTGTCGTATAATTTGGTGATTGTTTATTAACCGGTCGCAAAATTTGAAAAATATGACAAAATTCATGAAATAAAATAAAAAACATTTAATTTTGCAGCAACCCATTAATGCAAAGTTATGTACCCCAAAACCCCCATTGCTATTCTGTTGCTCCTTGTAGCACCCCTATTGTTGGCTGCCAATCCCCAATCTGTAAGGTTTAAAAACCTAAATGTGGAAGATGGACTTTCCAGTAACTGGGTGAAATGTTTCCTGGAAGACTCCCGCGGTATTCTGTGGATTGGCACAAGCGACGGCCTAAACAAATACAATGGCTATCAGTTTGAAACCTACAAATACAGCGGAGATTCCGCTGAAAGCCTCAATGACAACAACATCAATGTAATTTATGAGAATGAAGACAAGAACCTCTGGGTAGGAACCCATTCGGGAATAAACCTGTACCTTCGGGATAAAGACCGGTTTATAAGCATTCCGGATCTGCACAACTATGTTTCCGACATCTTTGAACTCCCCAATGGTGAATTTCTGATAGGCTCTCCCGGAGGACTTTACCTCCTCAACCCCAAATCATTATCCGTCCTACAGATCAACAAAAACCTGAAAATCGAAAAAATATCGGGAGACAGTCAGGGAAACATCTATATGGCCGGAGAAGATGGAGCATTTATGTTCAAAGTCCGGGAAATACCCAATGCACTGTTCCAAAAACCAACTGCTGAAAACACACTTCTCACCGATGGTTTCATCAATAGCATGCTGATTGACAGCCATGACCGAATCTGGCTGGGAACAACTTCCTCCGGTCTGGCAATGCTTGAACCTGATTCAACCCACACCAACTTTTCACTTAAGACATTTCATCATACCCCGAAGCAGCCGGGCTCCATCAGCAAAGGCGCCATACTCGCCATTGAAGAAGGGCCTGAAGGTAACATCTGGCTGGGACTGGAAAACGGAGGTTTAAACATACTGGAACCCCCATTCTCAAAGACCTCCTCTGGGCGTATTAAGCATTTCACCCATTCACCTGTAGATAAATATGCTCTCTCCTTCAATTCAATCCACTCCTTGTACAAAGACACCAAAGGAACCATCTGGATTGGATTATATTCCAACGGAATAAACTTTTACCACAAAAACCATTTTCGGTTCGGTCACTATTATTCTGTTCCCGGGGCAAAAAACACCCTCACCAGCAACTCAGTAAATACTTTTCTCGAACTGGAAGACGAAATTCTCATTGGTACTGAAAATGGGCTGAACACTCTGAACAAACACTCAGGAGAAATAAGCCTTTATTTTCCCCGGACAAAAAATCAGGAGCCTGAAATAGTCTGGTCACTTTTGCGCGACAAACGAGGTCGGATTTGGATTGGTACCTGGGACAACGGAATCATTGTGTACAATCCTGAGACCGGAGAAAAAAGGAACTTCAAGCACGATCCGAAGGATCCCAATTCATTAGGAAACAATCATGTTTTTGGAATAATTGAGGACAGTCATGGAACAATCTGGGTAGCCTCTCTCGGTGGTGGCTTGAACCGATATAATCCGGACAAACAGAACTTCAAAAGATACATGTTTGGCAACCCGGTGAACAGCATAAGCAACAACTGGGTGGTGACACTCCTGGAAAGCAGCAGCGGAGAAATATGGATTTCCACCACCCGGGGGCTCAATGTGTTTAATCAGGAGACAGGGAGATTTCACACTTTCGTTCATGAAAAACACAATCCCGGCAGTATCAGTTCCGACAATGCGATTTGTCTCTTTGAAGACAGCAAAGAAAACATTTGGATTGGCACAAAAAACGGCTTGAATCTTTTCGTAAGGAAAGACTCCTCATTTATCAAATACGGAATTCAGAACGGCCTTCCCGACAACACCATCAATGCCATTCTGGAAGACACATCAGGTAATTTGTGGATATCATCCAAAAAAGGACTTTCCCGCATCGTTAACGGAACTTCCGGTCCTAAAAGCCCGGTCATTCAGAATTTTAACATTCACGACGGTCTTCAGGGGCTGGAATTCAACAGGCGTTCGGCCCTCAAAACCGATGATGGCCGACTTTTCTTCGGCGGAATGAACGGCTTCAACGTCTTTGACCCCGGAAGCCTCAAAACTGAAACCCGGTATCCTTCTGTTGCCTTCTGCAACTTTTTGCTCTTCAATAAACCGGCGGCAATTGGGACCCCCGAAGCACCCCTCATGAAACACATTAACGAATGCCGAAGCGTAGAATTAAAACATGACCAATCGGTTTTCACCATCAAATTTGCAGCACCCGAATATTTGCATCCTCAAAAAGTAAAATATGCTTACAAACTGGAAGGCTTTGACCGTCAATGGATAGACGCCGCCCAGAGTCGTTCTGCTACTTACACCAATCTGAACGCGGGCCAATACACATTTCTTGTATCCGCAACCACCGGCACCACACACAACTATGCTACAGCAGAATCTGTCAGCATTACCATACTTCCACCATGGTGGCTTTCACCTCCTGCAAAAATCGGATACATTATCCTGATTCTTTTGACCCTCTATTTCTTCAGACGGTACACCATCATCTCAGTAAATATGAAGAATAAACTGTGGCTCGACCATCTGCAAAAAGAAAAAGAAGAGGAACTTACACAGATGAAGTTGCAGTTTTTTACCAATATTTCGCACGAACTGCGCACACCCCTTACCATAATCCTCAATCCCCTGAACAAATTGAGAAAGAAATGGGAAAACACCCAGGAACTTGAAGTCATCCACCACAATTTTCTAAAGATCAACAGGCTGGTGGATCAGGTCCTGAACTTCCGGCGCATCGAAAACGGGGCTATGCCCATCAGTAAAACACCGTTTGACCTTATCCGGTCGGTAAAAGAAATTTCCGAAAACTTTGCCTATCAGGCCCGAACAAAAAAAATAAACCTCTTTTTACAAACAACCCACTCCAGGCTCTTGATAATTCACGACCAGGAAAAAATTGACCTCATCCTCACAAATCTGATTTCAAATGCACTGAAATTCACTCCGGCAAACGGTGAAATTTTTATTGAAACCGGGCTGAATGACCAAACCCTGTTTCTAAAAATATCGGATACAGGAAGCGGAATTCCGACACAGGAGGTCGAAAAAATATTTGACCGTTTCTATACCCAGGGTGGAACCAATATTGGCAGTGGAATAGGACTGAACCTGGTGAAGCGGGTTACCGATCTGCTGAACGGCACCATTTCGGTGGACTCAAAACCAAACCAGGGGACTACCTTTACCGTTCATTTTCCCGTCAGGGAGAAAGAGATTCTGGAAGTAACGCCCGGCTCTTCCCTAAATCTGATTTCTAAAATTACAACCCTTGGATCGCCCACATCAAAACGATTATCTTCCCCTTCCGAAAATATCACCATAATGGTAGTGGACGATCATCCCGAGATTTGCGAAACCATCCGGGAGAGTCTTACAAATTATTTTTATGTGGCGACAGAAACCGATGCGGAAGCAGGGTTGAAACAAGTAAAAACCATTATTCCCGACCTGGTAATCAGCGATGTGATGATGCCTGGCATTAATGGTTTTGAATTGTGCGAAAAAATAAAAACAGACCTCCGCACATCGCATATCCCGGTGATTCTACTTACAGCCGACACTTCGCGAACAGGACGTATGGAAGGGTTTGAAAACGGAGCCGATGACTACATCTGCAAACCTTTTGATGAAGATATACTGATTACCAGAATCCGAAACCTCATTAAACAGCGGGAACGCCTGAAACACCAGCTAATCAGGCAGGACCTGACCATTAACCCCGACAGCCAGATAAGGAAAACAGAACGGGAATTTCTTCAGCAAATGCTGGACATCATAAAGGAGCATTTCGAAGACCCGGAATTCAATGCCAATGCGGTGATTGAACAATCGGGCATGAGCCGCAGTGTATTTTACAAAAAATTCAAGGCGGTGTCCAACCAATCGGTCAGTGAACTGATTAAACAAAACCGGCTGAAACATGCGAGTCGCCTGCTAACCGAGGGCAACCAAACCATTAGCGAAGTGGCATATCTCTGTGGTTTTAGCGATCCCTCCTATTTTTGCAGGGTGTTTAAGGAGGAATTTCAGGTCACACCGGGGGAGTTTGTGAGTGAACAAACAGCGGGAGCATGAGATCTGGCGATGTTCTTCGGGATGCGATGCTATAAAAGTAAGCTACTGAAAAAGAAGACATCAATACCGGATCAAAACAACTTGATGACGGAGAGGGCATTCCTTACAATAAAGTAAAGAATAAAGTCGATCAATTACTTGGACGATTATGACACAATATGCCATTTTTTGGTCTCCCTTAGCAGAAAGGACATATCTAAAAACCCTTTCTCAGATTCTTGAAAAATGGACAATTAAAGAAGCTGAGGACTTCGAATCCAAGGCTAACAGCCTCTTAAACAGGCTTCAAACACAAAAAATCTTTGCCCACCTTCGTTCAGGAATAAAACCCTGAGGCGTTGTGTTATCACATCACAAACATCTGTGGTGTATCAAATAAAAGATAAGTATATTGAAATTGTAGCTTTCTTTGATAACAGAAGTAATCAGCAATATTAAACATATCTTATTCCATCAATGGTTGTCCCCGCCCACAGCCATCTCTTTATTGGCTCCGTCCTGGCGGATTTGCAATCCGACAGCCAAAACAACTTCCACTCGTCGAAGTTTCTTTGCAGGCAAAGCGGCATAGCGGAGCGGCATCTACTTCGAATCAAATCTGTAGTTTGCAACTACAACCGAAAGAAGTAGTCTGCAGACTACAAGCGCTAAACGACGAAGTTGCAAACTTCGCCTAGCGGTGGTTCTAAACGACGAAGTTGCGGACTTAGCCGAGCAGAGTTAAAAAGCATTTTTATCAACAACCTCACCGTTTTTTATAATAAACACACACTCCAAATCCTTATATTCAAAGTACAAAGTTCCAGAATACCAGTCTGCAAGCACCTGTTCGCATTTTGCATTTTCAGCTAATAGTAAACCCGCTGAAACCTTCGCCTCTTTATCTTTTGTAACTTCATAAATTATAGGTAGATATTTTTTAACAAGTTTTCTTTTAAACTTTTTATTTAAAAAGTCCTTTAACTCATAATTCATAAAACTTTTATTACTATCTACTTTATATAATTCTTGAAGCATTATCTCAGGAATCCCCTCTTTCTTCAAACTATCCAAATTAGATGAAGTAATCCAATACCTCTTCAAGTAACAACATTCTCTTATTTCGTTCAAATATAATTTTTCCGATTTTAATTGCCAGGTTGCTTGATAACCTCTATAACATCCAGAACAGGGCGTGTAATAATTCCTAACAAAAGAATCTATTCTTGTTTTAACAGTAGGATTTTTTACTTCCTCAAGAGGATAGTTAAACAAAAAAACGGTATCTCCCTCAATGATTATAAAATCAGGCAGCTGTCTAGTTCCAAATACATTGGACACAATCAACAACAGTAAACTAACAAAAAATATCTTCTTCATAACCTGAAAAGTTTAGCGTTTTCTATTTTTTCTGTTTTGCCTTCTAATACGCCTTGGATTTTTTATCCTTCCTTCTGATTTGTTTTTTCTTTTTTGCTCTTTATAGCGAGTATATTGCATTCTGTCAACAGTTTCATAGTAGGTTTGCCTCAATCTTGCCCGCTTTCCAAATACAAAAAACTTATTAACATCAAATGAAATATATTTTTCAACTCTAGTGGCCCTTTTTTCATGCTCTGTTCCAAACCACCTATAATTATCAGTTCCTGGTAGAAACAAATCATCATCTGGCTTAGGCATAAGTCCTCTATTAAAATCATAAACATGTCTTAACTCATGTCCCAATCCTGCTATTAAACCTGATTCAAAATCGGAATCTAAATTGAAGTTTATGGTTGTACCCACTCCCACGCCCAATTGAGCTCCTGGGTGAACATATTCTTTGTTCACTTTTCCCCACGCTGTAATTTCCTCTGCGGAGGGAGGTACAGTTTTTGCATTATAGTTGCCGTCTTCATCAAAACCATAAACAATCTTAGGTTCTGGTCGAGGTATGCGAACTCTTACATTAGAAGCTACATAACAATATCTATCTTTACTGAAAGTATTTACATGCTCACTAGTCAGAGCTTTAAATAAATAATATCTAAATGTTTTAGAAACGATAGCACCTAATGCCATTCGGCCAACTAATCTTAGGTTATAAGAGAACCCATTACCTTTCGCAAAACGAATTTTGTCTCCAAATGGGTCAATATTTAATATTGGATTTCCATCCATCGAAACATACGGGCTCTGCCAGGGGAATACTTTCGGGTCGGGGGTGAGCCAGCGGCCTATGCGGGGGTCGAGGGCTCTGAAATATGTGGTGTAGCCTGCGCCGCCTGACATTTCGGGATCGCGCTCGCAGCCCTGATAGCCGTAACGGTATAGCTCGGAACTGAATGTGCGGCCGGGCATATCTCCCTATTAATTGTTCTTTGTAACTGTCCTAAGCATTTCCCAAAAGGGATTTCATCCCTTAAACCCTGAATTACTTTTTTTGTCTTGACACAAAAAAAGTAATCAAAAAAAAGTCAAGACTTAGGCAGCTTTCGCTCTAAAAACTACGGTTCTTTTATCGTAATCGTCAAAACTCATC
>NZ_JADQBH010000064.1 GCF_016278715.1 Marinilabilia sp.
GGTTTCTTTGGGTTCCTGGGCGGATAATTTTTTAACCAGTGGGTTGTTGAGCCTTGAGGGCTTTGTATTTAATTGATAGGTCTGATTCTTATTGATTTTTGCCAGTTCATAACCCATAGGTGTGTAATGTGCATAATAGAGGGAGGAGTCCTGAGAATTCACTGCAGGTGATGTTGCTCCGAAGCGGGACCTGGTTAGCTGACGTGTGGTTTCGTCCCGGAGATTCAGACAAAAAATTTCTTCTGAGTGGATGGTTGAAGCCGTGAACCACAGTTTATCACCTGTTTTAGAGGGATGTTTGGGTTCATCCAACTCCGGATCACGCAGGGTTTTCCATGTTTTATTCTGGGTGTTGAGCGAAACAATGCTTTTTTTATTGTCCTGAAGCAAGACCATTACCAATTCCCCGGATTTATCACTCCAGGAAGGATGCATTGGGAAAGCATTATTTGGAGTGGAGATTCTGTCAAGAGTCATCCCCGTTTTTACGTCCAGCAAAGTGATGAAAAACTCATAAGAATTGGTGGTTTCCACTACGGCCAGGGTGTCGCTGTCTGATGCAAGGGCGGGTGCAAAACAACGAGTGCGCCTTGTAAGTGTGTGGGTTTTTCCATTCAACCGATCATAGAGCCTGATGACGGAATAATCGGCATTGGGCCAGCGAATGTGTGGCTTTGTTTCGCTCCATGCCACCCATCGCTCATTGGCGGAAATGGGGTCTTCATCCCGATAACCTGTAAATGCAAGAGTGTTGGGCGTGGAACCTGGAATTATCTCAACAATTTGTTTTCGAAGGGCAGGCCCACTCATTTCTGCAAAAATGTGACCATCAGTTGAAATTGCAGGAAATTGAAGGTCGGTATAAGAGTCAGTTTTGGATGCGATTGGGGTTAGATTTGTTGTTTTTATGGTATCGTCGTACTTCTTCCATTCTGTTGCAATGCTGTCATAAACAGATGTATAAATATCCTTTGGCGAACGGAAGCCTGTTTCCCTGAGTCCTCTCCGGAAAGGAATTAGTGACCAGCTGTTTTTCCCCACATTATCGAGGACATTTTCCCATATTTCCGTTCCATACCGGTTTCTGATCTCAGCAGTCAGGTGATAACCCATTTTGTAATAATCGGGGACAAAATCCCGGTAGGAACCAAGATAGGCTTTGTCGTAGCTGTCCGGCCCGAACTGAGTTACTCTGGCCCTCAGGGGTTGTGTGAAAACCGGGAGTCTCCCACGCCCACTTTGACTTAGTGTGGTTTCGGTAATGACCGCATCTCCCTCCATAAACCACATGGGCAGATAAGCTCCAAGAGCAGCACCCACAGCCTGTTGGCCGGTGAGCCATGATGCCACTTTTGTAAATCCCTGATTCAACTTGTCAATCTGCACAATATGCCTGTATTCGTGTACAGCTAATTGCTGCAGCCAGTCGGTACTGTAATTGCCCTGAGATGGGTTGGGGTAGAGCTCGATTCGTTTTGGAGCCCACGAAACAAAACCGTTGGTGTAGGTGGAATAGCTGTGAATGAGAATGTCTATTTTGCCGGGATTGTGGTTCAGGGTGGCTTCTATCGATGGGATGATACTGTCCATAAAAATGGCGAGATCCCGGGCGGGTTCGGAAAACTCTTCCGGAAATACCATCCGAAATTTTTCATGTTCAATTTTTTGCCAGCTAATGGAGGCAGGGTCGGCTCCGGATGAATAATATTGTGCAGAGATTCCCTGAAAGAGAAGCAGAAAAGGCAGGAGAGGAAGAACTATTTTTGGATGCATAAGTGTTGACTGTAGTCTGATGGTATTTGATTGTTTTAAAACAACGCGGTGATAAAAATGGTTGACTTTAATTTAATGATGTTCCGGTGTTCACAAATGTAGTGTTTTTGAAATTATGGTGGAAAAGAGAAAAAAAAACCACAGAGGACACAGAGAGGCACAGAGGAACTACCGGGAACAGAGGTTTCTTGCCGGCCATTCCCTCTGTGCTTCCCCGTGCTCTCCGTGGTAAGAAAAAAAGGAAAAATAAAGAGAGGTTTCTGAATTTTTACATGGTTTGGTTTAATATATTTGTCAAAATTAACAGACATTGAAAGAGTTAACTTTATGAAATAAAATCATATATATAAATGACCATAGAACAACAACATAGGCGCCCCGTAATATATCAATTGTTACCCCGGTTGTTTGGGAACAGGAACAAAACCAATACACCCGGTGGAACCATAGAGCAAAACGGTTGTGGAAAATTCGACGACATCAGCAGTGACGCGTTGGAAAGCATCAAAGGACTAGGAACCACCCATTTGTGGTGCACCGGAATTATTGAGCATGCACACCTGACCGATTATTCTAATTATGGCATAGTGAAGGACTATCCTGATGTGGTAAAAGGTAAGGCAGGTTCCCCTTACGCCATTAAAGATTACTATGATGTGGATCCCGACCTGGCTATTTCTGTACCCAACCGGATGCAGGAATTTGAGGCATTGGTCAGGCGAACTCATGATGCAGGCCTGAAAGTTATCATCGACCTGGTACCGAATCATGTAGCTCGTCAGTATGTTTCGGATGCAAAGCCTGAGGGAGTGGCTGATTTTGGTGAAGATGATAATCCATCCAAAGCATTTCAGCGGGACAATAACTTTTACTATCTGCCGGGAACAACATTTCAATCGCCTGTAGCTGCATCCGGTGGTGAAAGGTGGGAAGAGGATCCCGCTAAAGCAACAGGAAATGATTGCTTTAAACCCAATCCGTCGGTGAATGACTGGTATGAGACAGTGAAACTGAACTATGGAGTGGACAATCAAACCGGAGAGAAACAATTTTCGCCTGTTCCTGATACCTGGAAGAAAATGCGTGACGTGGTGCTTTTCTGGGCTTCGAAAAAGGTGGATGGTTTCCGCTGCGATATGGCGGCCATGGTGCCTGTGGAGTTCTGGACCTGGATGATTGATGAGGTGAAGCGCCAATATCCTTCGTTACAGTTCATCGGAGAAATTTATGATACAGACCGGTATCATGAGTTTATTTTCAAGGCGGGGTTTGATTTTCTTTACGACAAAGAATTGTTTTACAATACAATGAGAGGCGTGATTACCGGCGACCGTCCTGCCATCGAGCTGACATCCTGCTGGCAGTGTACCGAAGGCTTTCAGCATCACATGGTTTATTTTCTGGAGAATCACGATGAACAGCGAATCGCTTCTTCTTTCTTTGTCAATAATCCGCAGAAAGCGATGCCGGGTGTTGTCGTTATGGCAACGATGCAAAGCAATCCTCTTTTGATTTATTTTGGACAGGAACTGGGAGAGAAAGGGATGGATCAGGAAGGATTCAGCGGTTTGGATGGTCGTACCTCCATTTTTGATTACTGGAGTCCGGAGCGAATTCAACAGTGGACAGGAGATGGAAATTTTGATGTGAAAAATCTACCGGATGAGGTTAGGCAAATGAGGCAGGAATATTCCACCATTTTGAATTTGTCCCAACAGGCACCCGCATTTGTGAAGGGATTATTTTACGACCTTTCGTGGAGCAATGTTAGAAATGAAGCCTTTAACTCCTCATCCATCTATGCTTATTTCAGGTATTGCGGCGAGCAAATATTATTGGTTATCGCTAATTTTTCAGGCAAGGAGCTGGATTATCGTCTTCATGTTCCCCCTCATTTTTTCGAATTGGCAGGATTGACCGACCGTTTTTATTTTACCGGGCACGATTTATTAAAGAAAAACAAAATGATTCAATTTCCGGCCGAAGTAGCCCAAAATGCCGGAATAGGAGGGCGTTTGAAAAAACATTCAGCCTCGGTTTATGAACTGAAATATGAGATGATGAAACGAGGGTAATGGTTAATTATCTGATGATTTTTCTATTTTTGTGAAATGAAATTTCCGCAAAGGTTTTAAATTTATCATGAAAACCTTTACAGAAATTAAATTAACCCCGATTTAGAAAATCACTTGTTTGGGTAAAGTATGAGACCAAATGAGATGATTTACTTTATCGAATCTGCAGGGAATATATCTCAATTTTAAATAATTCCGTGCGGATTTAGGGTGAGAGAAAAATATACTACTGTCCTATGATAGATTACTCACAGGTTACTATAGAAAATGTTGTGGTTCACCAGATTGGCAATCGAACTGAAGGCGAACCGGTAAAATTTTCCAAAAGTCCGTTGCGACTCTTCGACGAAGAGGTGGTTGGGGATGTATTGTTGTCTTATTTTTTCAAGCCTTTTAAAACAGAAGCCTATTTCAATTTTACCGATGAGAATGAGGAACCTGAAAACAACCCCGTTTTTAAATGGGTATCAGCAGTATTTGAAAGTCCTGATAAATTGTATGACACCTCCATTGAGGTAGCTGAATTTTTACACGAGAATTCCAATCATCCCAAAATCAGGGGTGGGGAGTTTTATATGACTTATTTCAGCAATTGTGTGGTCGATGGAGAAGTAACCGATGGCATAGGCATCTTTAAAAGTGAGAACAAAGAAACTTTCCTTAAAGTCTATCTGAAAGACCAAACGTTTGAGCTGGGAACCCAGGAGGGTATCAATATTAAAAAACTGGATAAAGGATGCATTGTCTTTAACACTGAGCGCGAAGCCGGTTTTAAAGTTTGTATGGTTGATAACATCAACAAAGGACATGAAGCTCATTTTTGGAAAGACGATTTTCTGGGCCTCATGCCCCGTGAGGATAATTATTATTTTACACGTAATTACCTGAGTCTCTGCAAGGATTTTGTGACCGATGTGTTTAACGACGACCACGATGTGCCTAAGCCCGATCAGATAGATATGCTCAACCGTTCCATAGACTTTTTTGATAAGAACAATAATTTCAAAAAAGAAGACTTTGAGCAGCAGGTTATCCGTCAACCCGAAGTTATTGAGGCGTTTAACGATTACCAGGGAGAATTTGAAACCGAGAAAGCCCTTCCGCTTAATGACAACTTCGACATCTCAAAAAGTGCCGTTAAAACCGAGAAAAAACACTTCAAGTCCATTCTAAAACTGGACAAAAACTTTCATGTGTATGTACATGGCCGGCGTGAGCATATCGAGCGTGGCTTCGACCGCGACCGGGGCATGAATTACTATAAGCTGTATTTTGATGTAGAGCATTGATTTTTTTGCGCTTGCTAATTGTAACCACGAAAGACTCATAAGGTAACACGAGGGGGATTTATTAAGTGAAACAGGTTAGCAGCTATTATCCCTTTGGAATGCTGGCAGAGAATGCCCAAATTGGTGGTGCCAATAATAAGTACCGCTACAGCGGCAAAGAGTTGCAGGAGGATGCGATACAGAATGGAGAGTTGGATTGGTATGATTACGGGGCGAGGTTTTATGATGCGGCTTTAGGGCGCTGGCACCTACCTGACCCCGTAGCTGAAAAATCATATAGCAAAACTCCTTTTCATTATTGTTCAAATAATCCGATTAGTAGGTTCGACCCTGATGGAAGAGACGATTATTATTACAATAAGGGCAATTGGCAAATAAAAAGGAATGATAATAAATATCATACTCTTACAATAAATGGTGGTTTACAATGGCGTTCCGATAAGCTTTATGTAGGTGCTTTGGATAGAATTCATTTAGAGAATACCGTTACTTTTATGATGGCTCCTCAAAACAAAGGTATATATAACGATATGTTATCAAGAGCTAAAACAAATGGATTTGAAGCTGATGTACAGTTGCTTTATTTAGAAGATTTAATTATGGGGAGAGCAACAGGTTCTGATGATAGATTACAACAGGCTTTCAAGTTATTTCAAACATTAAAAAAGATGTCTCAAAACGAGTTAGAAAATGATAAAACTACAGAATGGGATATTTTTGTTGAAGGTGTTACTTCAAAAGAAGGATGGGCAGAGTTATGGAAGGAATTTTTGCTTTGGTATTATGCAAATGACCCTGAAAAGAAGAATGAAATATTGAATTCAAACAATAATAACACAGGAAATAATAAGAACGATGATAGTGGAAATGATAACTCATCATCAAATGACGATAGTTTTTCAAGTAGCAATAGTAGTTCTAATAATAGATGTAATATGGGAACGAAAGGCACATACGAAGAAATGTGGAATTATGTAAAACAGAGGTGGAAATAATAATATAATGATACGAAATATTATATCCTTAACTATACTAATTAGTTTTATTGCTTCATGTAGTATGGTGCTTAATAAAACAAAAGAGTATAAAGAACTCTATTCTAATGGAGAATTAAAAACTGTTGGCACTTTAAAAAAGAATAAAAAAACAGGTTGTTGGTTGTATTATAACTCAAATGGAGTAAAGATTAGAGAAGAAAATTACATTGATGATAAATTAACTGGAGAAGCATATTCTTGGTATGAAAATGGCCAGATACAAACTTTTGAAAAATATCATGAAGGAATGTTGGTGGATACGTTTAAAGTTTGGAATAAAAATGGTAAAATGAGTAGTCTCATTGTTCGTGGTGATAATGGGGTGGAAAATGGAGTGTCAAAGTCCTGGTATCCCAATGGTATTTTGATGCAGAAAGGTTATTTTCATAATGGATTATTAGATAGTGTTTGGGAAGAATACCATGATAACGGGCAATTATCAAGTATAAAGCATTACAACAAGGGTGATAAGGTTGGTAAATGGATTTATTTACAAGAAAATGGAGACACCCTAAAAACAGAAGAGTATAAGGATTAAGGCTTAAAAATCCCGGCCTCGTCCGGGTTTTGTTTTATTTTAACCCTGCCAATCCAAGCAGTTCATCCAGTTCCTTGTCAGAAATATTTTCTTTGTCGGACTTATCAAAGATGGTAAGCAAATAGGCTGTTTGGTTAACGATTTTAACGCAGGAAATTACACGGGAGCCACCAGACTTGCCTTTTCCTTTAGAGGTAATAGCCATGCGAACTTTGTAACAATCTTTTCCTAAAGGCTCTCCTTGTGTCGGGTTTTTTTCGAGAGAATCTATCAGCTTGTAAAGGTCAGATTTAAGG
>NZ_JADQBH010000038.1 GCF_016278715.1 Marinilabilia sp.
ATGATTGTTGTTTCTGTTTTTGCATTGGCCGCCAATGCCACAAGTCTCTATTTGCTCCAAAAATCCAGAAGCAAAGGGCAGCATGTAAAAGCCAGTATGATATGTACCTCCAATGATGTCATTATCAATGCAGGAATAATTGTTTCCGGGGGCTTGGTTTACTGGACCGGATCCGCTATACCAGATTTGGTGACAGGAAGTATTGTTTTCGCGCTGGTAGTATGGGGAGCTGTCCGGATTCTTAAATTATCAAAGTAACTGAAACTGAATAAACTAAGTCGTAATTAATGTCGCATTCTCACCAACATATCACCAGTGGCCGCGCTTTTGCCATTGGTATTTCACTGAACCTGGTTTTTGTAGGCGTTGAAGTTTTTTATGGACTGGTGGCCAACTCGTCCGCATTGCTGGCCGATGCTGGTCATAATGCCAGTGATGTGCTTGGGCTTTTTTTTGCCTGGGGTGCTTTCCGGTTGGCCAACAGAAAACCCAAAGGAAAATATACCTACGGATTGCAGCGAAGTACCATTCTTTCTTCCATTCTGAATGCTGTATTGCTATTTATCGCGGTTTTTTTTATTGCTAAGGATGCCATCTTTAAATTGGGGAATCCGGAGCCCGTTGGTGGTACCAGTGTGATGATTGTGGCAGGTATCGGGGTGATGATCAATACCATTACAGCACTTTTGTTTGTCAAAGGCCAGAAACACGACCTGAATATCAAAGGGGCATTTCTGCACATGGCGGCCGATGCAGCTGTTTCTTTGGGAGTTGTCATCGCCGGATTTCTTATCCAAACAACCGGTTATCAATGGATCGATCCGGTGGTTAGTTTTGTGATCATTGCAGTGGTTCTTTACGGAACATGGGGCTTATTTGTGGATTCTATAAGTCTGGCGCTTGACGCTGTACCAAAAAACATTGATATAGATGAAGTTAGGAACGCTTTAAACGCCTGGCCTGGTGTTGAAGATGCCCACGATCTTCATGTGTGGGCATTGAGTACCAACCAAACGGCAGTTTCTGTGCATCTGGTGGTTCCCGGAGGGGGAGGGGACCAGTTTCTTGCTGATGTTCAAC
The DNA here is from genome assembly GCF_016278715.1 of Marinilabilia sp. Taxonomy (GTDB): domain Bacteria; phylum Bacteroidota; class Bacteroidia; order Bacteroidales; family Marinilabiliaceae; genus Marinilabilia. Next base: position 1,081 of record NZ_JADQBH010000038.1, read on the forward strand.
AGATGCTGGATGAGCGTTTTAATATCTCTCATGCCACCATTCAGATCGAGAGCAATGAAGACAACCAGATAGAGTGCAACCATCGGTAGCCGTGGGTTGGGAGAGCGGTTTTTTTAACCACATAAGACACATAGAAGGTGCCCGGTTAAAATAATGAGATTGCGTCACCGCGTATGCAATGGCGGGACATAACAGGATTTTTTTGAGTTGGAGGGGTTGATTTTAGGCCTTTCCGGAAATCAACCCCTCCTACCTGTTTAAAACTTACAAAACGGTCTCCTTGCGCGCAAAGCGGAGCAATCTTTTTTCAAGAAATAAGTATATCCGGACAATAGTGATAAAAAACATAAGAAAATATCGAGGAGTAAAAAAGCAGGTAGAGCTGATAAGCCTGTTTGGGCTGGCTCTATTTTGCCTTCCGGAATAAAAAATCGCAACTGGCCAAAGAACATGCCCTTCCAATGTTTCAAAACTTTTTTCAGGAAAATAAGTAAAAGAGAAGAATTACTGTTTATTTTGGAAAAACTTTTGCTCTAAACTGCAGATTGAACATTTACAAATTGCTATCCATTTGCTTTTTGTAATTCATTGTGTCTGAACTTTAATGTTTCGGCAATGAGATCTTTGCGTTTAGATATTTTTTAACTGACCATCGAAAATGAATATTCAACAGAAATTGAAATATCTCCTGATTTCGCTCTTTTTATGCGTTTCATTTCTTTCTGAAGCTCAGATAAACAATGAAGCCCGTTATTACTATCCCGAATTTGAAGAACAACGGTCTCATCAGCTTTTATTGCATCTGGCTAATATCAATTTCGTAAAAAATAACGAGTATAAAAATAAATTTGCCTGGGGCCATACCCTCATTGGATACGGAATTCAACCCTCCCTGATGTATTATGCGGGAGACCGTTTAAGATTGCAGGCAGGGGTTTTTCTTCAGCAATACAGCGGACTCAAATATTACAGCGAAGTTCGTCCGGTATTGTCGGCTCACCTTAGAGTCAGTCCTTCGGTCGATTTAATTATGGGATCGTTGAAAGGACATGTTCATCACGAAGTTATAGAACCTTTGTTTGATACAGAGCGGCAATACATACGACCTGTGGAGAATGGAATCCAGTTCCTCATTAACAGATCCTGGCTCGAAATGGATTTGTGGGTCGATTGGGAGCAGTTTGTGCAGGAGGGGGATAATTTCCCGGAATGGTTTACTGCAGGATTAAGCGCTACTACTCAGCTTCTGGATACTTTGAAACAGCCCTGGCAGTTGAGTATGCCCGTAAATATGATGGCTGTTCACCGTGGAGGTGAGGTAAGTACTTATTCCGAGCGGGTACAAACATCCATGAACCTGGCCCTTGGGCTCCATATGGAGCGAAAGTTGAATGGCCTCTTCAATGATGCGGGATTGTTTGTTTATGGGATGAATTACAACAATCTCAATGACGTGGGGCGTTTGGGCGTTAATAATGGTTACGCCTGGTATGTGGGCGCGACTGCCAATACCTCTAAGGTCAATCTAATGGCCGGTTACTTCTATGGTAACGATTTTGTTGCCCTGCGTGGAGGTGGAATTTTCCAATCTGTCTCTCCCATTCGCGACCATATGTACATCCCCATTCGTCAACTGGTAACTATGAAATTTGCATACAACAGGAAGTTTCTGAAAAAAATAAAATTCTCCTTTCTCTTTGAGGGCTACTACGATATTCCGGATGCTCGATTTGATTTCGCTCCCGGCATTCAATTGGTGTTTTCGCCCAGCTTTTTCCTTACTGAGGCGGAGTTCTTTTAATTACTATAATTAGCTTCTACCAACTTCGGGTTATTGATTCATTCAGTCTCTGCCCCCCCAATGTTAGGATAAAATTTTATCTTTATCATGTGGTTACTTGATTGGCATGCAGAGCCTTCGACCCCCGCATCGGCCGTTGGCTCACCCCCGACCCGAAAGTATTCCCCTGGCAAAGCCCGTATGTTTCGATGGATGGTAATCCTGTGGCGCTGGTGGATGTGTGGGGGGCAGAGAGTGAAGGAAAAACATACGATGGAGGAACAAAAACAGGGGTTACTGTTACGGCAGTTGATAAAGGGCCACAGCCTAAAGCAAGGGGATTGGAACCAGAAACTGTCGATATTAGTAATCTAAAAATAAATTACACTAAAGAAGGAAAAACATATCTATCTGATTTGACATTTACAAAATCAGTTTTAATTCCTATGAATCTGTTTAGCGAGGATCCAAATTATACTTATTTAAGACCATTAACCGATAATAGTTTACCTGCATCGATGGATGTCAGAGGTTATAGTAGATCTATAGGTGTTGGAATAAAAAAGAAAGGTGTTGGGGTAGGAGAGATGTCTTTCACGTTTGATGTTCCAAATTACTTCCCTAGTTTTGAACAAGGAGAGACCTGTATCTTTAAGATAGCAGGTGCAGAAGTAGAAAATGTTTCCAAAATAGGTTGTTCAATTATTGTAGGAGAAGGGACTATTGAGATTAATAAAGTCATTGATTCAAGTTTAAAAGAGACTTTGATGAACTGCAAATATATTGCAGGTGACGGTTCATTGACAACTATCTTTGGAATTGGTTATGGAAGAATTGAATTTAAGGGAATTGATCCGACAACAAACGAACAACTTGTGTCAATAATTATTAATGGATTTTCTTTTGGTACTAAGGGTTTGGGAGGCAGTGCTAGTACTGATGCTGAACCATCCTTGCCTGGTGTGCCCTCAAAGTCTTTTAATTTTGAGAGGGGTGGAGGGCCTAAGAATAAGAATGATAGTATAAAGAGAGCGGCAAGAATCTTTAGAGAAAAAAGGTCTCTTGGTGGATATCTTTCTGAGCAAAAGGTGGATACTTTATATATAGATACACGACCATGAAAAATATGTTTTTTATTTTAATGTTACTGAGTTCTTTGAGCTGTTCTTTAGGTGTTGAAAGTGATATTCGTGAGGATGTCAGCGCCAGTATTATAGGAATTCCTGAGGTCTCGCTTGAAACTGTTGATTTAAACAATGGTAATTTGCATATAGCTTATATTGATAGTGCTCCTTTTTTCGATGATTATATTGAACAAGAAATTGTAGCCTATTTAATGAAAAGTGTTGTCTTTAAATATGAGGTTGATAGTATTTTATTCACTGTTAATTATGTTAATAGAGAAGGGGGCACTATTGTTCATGGAGATTTTGGGCATTTGGAAGCTGAAGGGATTGTTGCTGTGCGATATCAGGATGCCAAAGGATATGAAGACTTATTCAATTGTTTAATGAAAAATCCTAAAGGGAAAACTGATGTGCTGATATTGGGATATTTATATGGATATATTGTTGCAGATAATCCAAAAGATAATGAGTTTTATATGGAGAATATTTTTGAATTATTGTACAATTGCTTATTGGAAAGGAAGGAAGGAGAATTTGGAGAAAACCAGCAAATGTTAAATCGAATTTTGGAAGAGGCAAAAAATGTACCTGCTAACTCTGAAGGGCTTGTTAGAAAAGTAATTGAGATTAAAGGAATAATTGAAGAATCATATTAAGTGCGGTTAATCCCCCGTAGGCGCGTATATGTAAATAAATTTTAAAGATTTCTGTTAGCGCGGTTTAGTAAAGCGTGCAATAAGCAAGCAGTAAATAAAATAAAGAGTTACAATTTAAAAAGTTGCGGCTCTTGTTTTTTATGTAAGGATTTAGTACCTGATTATTGCTGCGTTCAGCATAACCCGTCGGAGTGGAATTGCATTCCACTCCGGTTTTCTTTTTCGGATTTTTAATCCGAAGTAAGACACCTTCTTGCATGTAAATCTTCAATTTCCTCATAGTTCACTGGCAAGTTCATCCCCACCAGTGCTCATGTATTAATGGAGTCGCTATTCCTACACCAGCTACCCCACCAAATACACCAGCCAACTTCCCATTTGCTAACGATGCTACAAAAATTGCCCAACAATTTATGCCCGATATGGGCAAAACCAAAGAATGCAAACAGCAATAGGGCTAAGTTTCCTTGAGAAGGCAAGTGCATTCCTCCGTGGATTAAGTAACGGAGGTGGAGATTACAACAATTGGGATGTGTCAGTAGGTTGGTGAATGTGCAGTATTGAAGGGATTAGGGTGGTGTGACTGTTGCAGTAAATTAATGAAAAAGGCAGTACCAAAGAAGACGCTGAGTTCGGATTATTATTTTTGAATGAGTTATATTCCATTGACGGAACGCTGACCATTAATGAGGATGGAACTTATTCTGCCATTTTAAATGATGAAGAAGAGTCGGGTACATGGTACATCGGCGAACCCAATTATCACCTTTTTTTAAATGATGGCAAAACACGATTTATCACTGAGGTAGTAACATTAACAAATACAAAACTCGAATTACGAGAAGAGTATGAAGATCTTACTATTCATTTGGATGACACCAGAACTGAAGAAGTGAGCATTGTTACGCATAATCTTGTTAAATAATCCTCGAAGACGTAAATATCATCATAAAGAGTTGCAATTTTAAAAAGTTGCAACTCATTTCGTGTAAAGTTGGGGTTTGCATCTTACAAAAATTTGTTCATTTGTCGCGTTGCCGTGGGTTTTATGTGCTAAAAGTTTATATACCGTTTTGGTTTTTGTATTGATTCAAATCCGCCGGGACGCAGAAGATTAATTTATTTTGGAATCAATTTTATAAGATTCAGAATTTCATTATCTGTTAAGTTTTCAATTTCTGATTTATCGTAAATGGAAATAAGATAGACTGAATTACTTTTGTAAATCAGATGAGTTATTACTCTTGCTCCTCCGGATTTACCTCTTCCTTTACTTGCAATGGCAAGTCTTATTTTATGGCAACTATGGCCAATGGATGTTCCTTTTTGCGGAGAGGTCTTTAATTCCGTGATAAGCGTTCGGAGTTCGTTTTTTAAAGATGGGAATTTTTTAATCAGCCGTTTAGCCTGTCTTTCAAATACAGATATGGTTTTTACGTCAAATTTCATTGAGGAAATCTTCAGCATTACGGGCTTGTGCCTTACCTCCTTTAATTTGTTTCATTTCTTCAACCGCTTCAGCCAGTTCTGTGAGAAATAGTTTTTTATTTCTTAGGCGTTCCAGCTCTTCGAGATCCTTCTGAATTTTTTCCCATTCCTGAATGGGTACCTGAACGCTACTTTTATGACCCTGTCCGTTAGTTATATATTGTAAGTTCATAGTTTTGCTTTTTATGGATAGAATTGTTTCTCTTTCTACAAAAATACACTATTGAAGAGTGAAACGCAAAATCGAGTTGAGAGTTTCAGTGTTTTCTTTGTATGTGGGTTTTTCCGCCCGAAGGCATTGATTATAGCAAACTTACATAAAACGCGTAGTACCTACCGACGACAGCCGTCCCACGCAAGAGTACACTTACGATGCCATGCAGCAGCGCCTGAGCAAAAAAGCCATAGAAGCCAACGGCAACTATACCGAAACTTTCTATGCCTACGATGTCATGGTCTACGGCAGCAGCCGTGTAGGTAGCTATATTGCCAATGAGCCCGAAGGCGGCACCACCGCCCCGGCTTTCACAGCCGCTAATCTCCGCTTCGAACTGACCGACCACCGGGGAACAGTACGAGCTGTAATAACCGGGGAGAAAACTGGTGAGGGTGAAGCAAATATTATATCTTTGGGTTGCTAATGGGTTTTTTGCCAGTAACTGGGTTTGGGTTAGCTGAAAATGATTTCACGTCATTTCTTTTTATCTGTAATGATTTTCCGATCTTGAAGGGGGAGTGACCTTGGCAGGTAAGCCTAAAAACAAGGTTGTTTTATCGTAAAATCGTCTCTGTTTGAATCTCGCGCGCGCAGCAAGCGAGATGAGTTTTGACGATTACGATAAAAGAACCGTAGTTTTTAGAGC
>NZ_JADQBH010000021.1 GCF_016278715.1 Marinilabilia sp.
ACGATTTTACGATAGAATAACCTTGTTTTTAGGCTTATCTGCCAAGGTCGTCCACTGGCATGGTTTTGAGGGTTGCGTCCGGTTCGATTTATTTTTTGGTTGAAATAGTGGTGTTTAACTACCATAGATTGCCATCCGGTTTGTGTTCAGTTTATCATTTTTGTCACCAGCAAATTGAGTGGAGTTCTGATTTCTAATAACAGAAAAATACTTTGCATTAATCAGACAAGAAATTCTGGAATTCCCCATGTTGGCAAAGTATCTTAGACTTTAACCAAAAGAAATGATAAAGAGGAATATAGCTACAGAAGAAATCAAATCGGTATCAGCATTTTTTGAAGATCACAGGCGGTTGTTTTTTATGCTTGCAGGTACTATGTATATATTGCTTAGTATATTGATCTTTAATTTACGTATCAGTGAAGGTGGCGATGACAGTTCCTACATAATTAGGGCCTATGATTTTCTGAAGGAAGGACGTTTTCCGACTTATCAGGGGCCCTTGTATCCGATTGTTCTTTCATTGTGTATTGCGATCTTCGGGTTAAAGATTTCTATTTTGAAAATTACCTCATGGATTTTTCTTTCCGCCGGGTTGCTATTTTATTACAGGAGTTATAGGGGGCAGGTATCTCCAATAGCTCTTTGGGGATGTGTCTTTGCCCTGGTGGTTAATCATCATTTTCTGTATTATGGAAGTCAGACCTACTCTGAAGCTTTTTTCTTTATGGTTCAGGGCCTTTTATTTTTCTATCTTAACCGAATTATAACAGAAAAGGGAACTGACAGTCGGGTGCGCGATGTTTTTCTTTTATCACTGTTTCTCGTAGTTCTGGGATTTACCCGGACAGTAGGATTTGTTGCATTCCCTGCCCTGCTTGTTTTTCTCTTAGTTCTCCGTCGATTTAAGGATGGCTTAAGGGTTGTTTTGTTTTTTACTGCCATTTCGGGTGTATTGTTTCTGCTGCAGTATTATATTTTTGAGGTAACTCCTCTGCAAGGAGGACAAGCTGATTCTCTTTTACATAAACACCCGTATGATTTTACCTCCGGACGGGAAACTTTTTCCGGGTTTCTGGTGCGATTTGTAGTCAACTCTCACAATTATCTGTCAAGGCATTTTATGATTCTCACAGGGTTTAAACCCGCTCTTTCGCTTGCTGTGCATAAGCCGGTGACCCTGGGGTTGTACTTTGTTTTAATTGGAGGATTGTGGCACTTTATTAGAAAAAATCCTTTAATGCTTTTTACCGGAATTTATTTGTTTTTTATGCTTGGAGCCACTTTTATCTCCCTGCAGCCTCTTTGGAATCAACAGCGATTGATTATTCCCTTTTTTCCATTAATGGTTTTATTTCTATCAGAAACAATGGTGTCGGTTTTGGGGGCTGGAAAAATGAGAGGACTTGTCCGGATACCCATTATCCTTTTATTCTTATCCATAGTTTTAAGTTTTGTGCAAACCATTCGGCATTCCGATTTTAAAGCCGTTTGGGAGAATCTTGGCGGAGATAAGTACTATGGTTATACCCCTGATTGGGAGAATTACCTTAAAATGGCAGCTTATGCAGGGATGCAATTACCTCCGGAAAGCTATGTGGCGTGTCGAAAACCGAATATGGCACGGCTGTTTGGAGATGGTAAGAAGTTTTATGGTATCTATCGTTTCCAGTCAGATGATCCAGATACATTGCTTCATCGGCTAAATGAAACCGGCGTTACCCATGTTTTGGTTGCCAGTCTGCGAAAAAATCCACGTTTTAACAGCGGGCAGGTCATTAATACCATTCACAGATACCTTGCAATTATCACCAAGAAGTATCCACACGTGTTTGTGTTGTGTAAGAAGATTGGCGATGAGGAACCAGCGTGGCTTTTGAAGGTGGATTATGAGGGAGTGGGGTATGGTGAATAGGCGATTGTTGGGCAGAGGGCATGGGGCATGGGGCATGGTGCATGGGGCATAGGGCAAAGAGCATGGTGCATGGTGCATGGGGGGAGGGTTTGGGGAGTTTGACTGTGAGCTCGTGGCTCATAGCTCAGGGTGAGAATTGATGTATGGCATGGGGCATGGCGGGGAGTAAAGAGGCTGGAGTCAGAGGGAAGAATATAGTATAAATTGTAAGAATGAATTAGTGTTTTTTAGATTTGAATATGTTGCGACGTAAAAATGTGCGAATAAATACCGATTTAGGGAAATGCGAAAAGAACAGGAAGAACAGGTCTTATTATGGGGACAGTATCATTAGGTTTTGCGGGTACTTTGTTCCCAATAGTCATCGGGTTTTGGAAATAGGGTGTGGGACTGGGGATTTACTAGCCGGGCTGGATGCTGCTCAAAAAACCGGTATTGATTTTTCCCCGGAAATGATTGAAAAAGCCAGGCAAAAGTATCCCGGCATTCATTTTGAAGAGATGGCAGCCGAGAATTTGGAGTTTGAAGAGAGTTTTGACACCATAATAATGTCCAATTTGGTAGGGGGTTTGCCCGATGTGGATGTTGTTATCGGTGAGTTGCATAAGGTAACCCATTCAGGTAGTCGAATAATCATAACGACCTACAGTCACCTGTGGGAGCCAATAATCCGGATTGCGGAGTGGCTGAGATTGAAAAAGCGCAGTCCGATTCAGAACTGGCTTTCATTGACGGATCTCGAAAACATTTTATATCTTAATGGTTTTGAAACTTATCGTCGGTCCAGCGATCTACTTTTTCCAGTTGGAATTCCAGTGCTTTCCAGAATTTTAAATCAATTTGTGGGGCGATTGCCTCTGTTCCGAAGTTTGTGTGTGAACCGGTATTTGTTTGCACGCAAATCCCCTGGTCAACAAGCCCGTCAATCGGAATATTCGACCAGTATAATCATTCCGGCCCGAAATGAAGCCGGAAATATAGAGGAAGCTGTTCGCCGAATTCCCTGTTTTGGCAAACATGTGGAGATTATATTCGTGGAGGGACATTCGACGGATTCAACGTTGAGAACCATGGTGGAAGTTCAGGAAAAGTACGTTGGAGTGCATGATGTAAAGATTCTGACACAATCAGGGACGGGGAAGGGGGATGCCGTCAGGGCCGGATTTAGAATAGCAACAGGAGATGTATTGATGATACTGGATGCGGATTTGACTGTTCCTCCAGAAGAGTTACCCCGTTTTTATGAAGCTATGAAGAATCGAAAAGGAGAGTTTATCAATGGAGTACGACTGGTTTATCCAATGGAAAGGAATGCTATGCGACCCTTAAATACATTGGGAAATCATTTTTTCGGACTGATGTTTTCATGGCTGTTGGGACAACCCATAAAGGATACCTTGTGTGGAACGAAAGTGTTATTTCGAAAAGATTATGAAGTGCTGGAACAGAGCCGGAATTATTTCGGAGATTTTGATCCCTTTGGAGATTTTGATTTGTTGTTTGGGGCCCATAAGCTAAATTTGAAGATGGTTGACCTTCCTATACATTATAAAGAAAGAAAATACGGGAATACCAATATCCGAAGGTTTCGCCATGGATTTTTGCTGTTGAAAATGAGTGTTTTTGCTGCGGTGCGGATTAAGTTTAGAATGTAGTGGGCATGGTGCATGGAGCGGGGAGCAGGGAGCAGGGAGCAAGGAGCATGGGGAAGGTAGGAAGGGTAGGTTGAATGGTGGGAGAAGAGTTTTATTTTTCAGCAAAATATGATTTGATAAAAAAGCCAAATGATCAATGATAAATAAGGAAGAGATAAAAGAGCTTGTGCTCGGATGTGGTGCCGATCTTTTTGGGGTGGCCTCCCGAGACAGGTTTGATGTTGCTCCTGAAGGTTTTCACCCGTGTGACATTTATTCACAGACGCGGTCGGTTATTGTATTTGCCATCAGGGTACCCTCTGAAAGTCTGTTTGCCGATAATCCCGTGCCTTATACGCATACGAATACGCTGGCCATGCAAAAAGTTGACCTGATGACTTTTGAAATTTCTGTTGAACTTGAAAAGGCGGGAGTTAGGACGGTAGTCATTCCTACGGATGATCCTTATTTGCATTGGGAAGAGACAGCCCAACAGGGTAAGGGGATATTATCCCTGCGCCATGCCGGTTATCTGGCAGGACTGGGTAAGTTGGGGCGCAATAATCTGCTTATAAACAAGGAGTATGGAAATATGATCCAGATAGGAGCCCTGCTTACGGATCTTGAGTTGGAGCCTGATCCGATTGCGGAATATGAAGTTTGTCCGACGCATTGCCGTATCTGCCTTGACAATTGTCCGGCTCAAGCTCTTACAGGCGAGACAGTAATTCAGGAGTATTGTCGTCCATTATCGAATTATGAGACAACCAAGGGATTTGTCTTAAAGAAATGTTTTGAATGCCGGCGGAAATGTCCGAGGACTTTTGGTATTAATAAATTTTTCATGATGTCTTAAAAATGGCCATTCCAACCTCCAGAACAAAAGAAAAGGCCACAATTGAAATAAATACGAACAAGTGTTTCGGTTGTGGAAAATGTGTTGTTGTTTGCAAAGACTTTAGTCTTAGCCTTGAAAATAATAAAGTTATAATCAGCAATACACCAGCCTTTGGGTGCATAGGTTGCGGACATTGTATGGCAATTTGTCCGACAGGAGCAATTGAGATATCGGGAAGAGAGATATCAATAGACGATTTGTTTGATTTACCAGGTAAAGATGTTCTTCCCAACTATGAGCAATTATTGGCTTTATTCCAGAGGAGAAGAAGCGTAAGAGAATTTATTGACAAAGAAGTTGAGCCAGAAATTGTTCAAAAAATACTTACTGCGGCCAGAACTTCCCCAATGGGACTTCCTCCCTCGGATGTAAATGTTCTGATACTTGATGGAAAAGAAAAGACAAACAGATTTTCTAAGGATTTTTGTGATTATTTGAAAGATATGAAATGGTTTGTTTCAGGATGGTTCTTGTCGATTATGCGTCCATTTTGGGGGACGAGAAATGATGAAATGTTTAAAGGGTTTATTAAACCCCTTTTCAAATTGTATATCGATAATACCAGGCAAGGTGTTAATCTGGTAAACTACGATGCTCCCCTGGCTATGTATTTTTATGGTTCTCCTTATTGTGATCCTGCTGACCCGATTGTTGCTGCCACAACAGCAATGTATGCGGCTGAATCGTTGGGCTTAGGAACCTGCATGTTGGGGGGTGTGCATCCTTTAATTCAGAATGGACGTAAAGCCAAAAAGTTTAGGGAAATTCATGGAATCAAATATCGAAGCAGGGAAGGTCTCTTTGTGATTTTTGGGTATTCTGCGGTAAAATACAGAAAGGGCATCAATAGAACATTTGCATCAACGTCGATGATGGAATGAACGTCCTGAATTATTTGTCTTCACTTGGAGGAATGAAAAATGAGTTATTTGGGAGCCCTGGTGGATTTATTATATGAGATACGAACGGTTTTAAACGTTTGAATAAGGGCGCAAGGCTCTGAGATTTGTAAGGTTAGTTTTGTGACGGTTAAAAAAAATAAAATGGAAAGAGAAAAGTATGTTCACGGATATTCGGACTGGGAGGTTCAGCGGCTTAATAATCAGGCTAAAAGCCTGACAGACATTATTCATAATGACTCATTCTTTTCGGAGGGAAGTTTCGTTCTTGAGGCGGGTTGTGGGGTTGGTGCCCAAACAGAAATCAAACATTGGAAGGGAGTTGTTTCCCTTGTTTAAATCGGTTGGACTTTCAAATCTGCAAGTATCTCCCAGAGTTGTTTACGTTGATAATAGCAAACCGGAACTTGTAGATGGGTTTATTAAAGGCACATTTACCTCTATGATAGAAGGGGTGGGCGACCAAGCTGTCCTACATGGTTTGATAGAAAAAGAACTATTTGCCAAGGGCATCAGTGATTTGTTGCGGACAACCGAGCCAGATGGTGTATTTAGCTATACATTTTTTAAAGGGATTGGAACAAAAGAACATTGAGAATGCGGTTTATTCTGAAAAGATGATTGCTGACCGTTCGTTTGAGTATCTAATTTCTAACCTCTCAACCTCAGTTTTAGCCTCAGCCTCAATCTCCATGCTCCCTGCTCTCTGCCCCACGCCCCTGGCTCCATGCCCCTTGCTCTTTGCTCCATGTCATTCCCCCCATGCTCTTCGGCCCCCGTCACCCTTCGCTTTGTACTTCCTTCGTACCTTAGTTGTACCTTCTTCGGGGCTTCTTCGATTGTTCTTCGACCATTCTCCGACCTTATAAGAGTCGAACAACAGCCGAACAAAGGCCGAAGAAGACCCGAAGAAGACCCGGAGAAGGACCGAATAGAAGCGCACTATGCTATTGAATATCAGCAGATTAATGTATTTTCTGTTTAACAAAACATTGTTCTTCACAGATAAACTACCGGGAGTGATGCTTTAAAGTGCTGATAAGTTGAGTGTTATGTGATGGTGGATTTAAGAGACCCCTTCAAACTCCCCTGGCGGATATTGAGTTTCGTGTTTTTTATTACACCGAGGTTATGGAGGAGACACAGAGATTCTCAGAGCTGGTGAACTTATGAAGGTCCTCTAAATCTGTCCTCCTAAATCGCCTCAAGGGGGACTAATGTCGTGTCAAGCATAAAACATCGCACCAAGCACCACTGATTTTTGTTTTCTCCTGATGATAAAAAGTTTACTTAGCAAAGGCTATTCGCACTTTTTTTCATTCTGAGAAAAGCAAAAATAAGTTTTAACTTATACGTCAATTTATACATGACATGGCAATAGTCCGTTTAAATTTAAACCAATCCGCTATCTGTTGGTCCGGAAAAGGGTGGGGCCGCGCGCTTATCTACCAGCGAAACCCGTTCCAGACAAAAATATGCTTTTGTTTCTTCAGGGATAAACAGCTGCTTTTTAATCCTTTCTAATTTTAAACTGGTCGGCGAGGTTTTTCAGCACCTCTGCCTGATTGCTAAGCTCTTCGGCTGTGCCAGCCAACTCTTCAGCTGATGCTGCATTTTCCTGAGTACTTTCATTAAACTGTTGTGTAG
>NZ_JADQBH010000285.1 GCF_016278715.1 Marinilabilia sp.
TACCCTTGAATTTTATTGGAATAATAGTTCAGCTTATACCGGCATTCATGAACCTTCATTCTGTGTGGACGAAGTGATGATTACCGGAAAGTCAGTTGAGCGGCCTGTTTCTTTTTCTGCTACAGTAATCAATGTGAGTCAGATAGATTTGGCTTGGGAAAAGAACTCAGAAGGACAGGATGTGCTTATAGCATTTTCGTCATCAGGAACCTTGGGAGCACCAGATGAAAATATATCTTACACTGAAGGAGATATACTCCCTGGGGGAGGAAAAGTGATTTATAAAGGTTCTGCTACTACGTATAGTCATTTCATAGAAGGAGAGAGTAAAGCCAATTATAAGATTTGGTCCGTTTCGACAGCTGATACATATTCTACTGCATTGTCTGCGTCCACTGTAATGCCGGCTAGTTTACCATTTTTTGACGGGTTTGAGGAGGATTTTTTCTGGAATACCATTCCTTCTACTAATAACAATTGGTATAGGGGACAGGCTGATTCAAAGACAGGCTCTTTTTCTGCATATGTTTCAGAAAATGGCGGGTTTACAACTGATTTTAATAATAATTATTCTGCTGATCCTGCTGTGCTCGAATTACCTGTTAACCTTGCCGGTTTTTCTTCTATTTCAATTGATTTTGATTGGAAACTGGATGGTTATATTGAGAACACTTATGGTTATGTTCAGCTTGAGAATGGAGGTGCTACATATGCTATGGATGATTTTGTTGCAGGTAGGACCCCGGATCGCCTGGCTGATCAGCCGACATGGCAGTCAATAACAGATTGGACTATTTCGAATGACACTTATTTTTCTGCCGGTTCAGTGCTTCGTTTTTATATGGCAATAAACGGGGGAGAGAATCCGGGATTTGTTGTTGATAATATCAATATTGATGGAATCCTTAAACCTGTTTCAACCCCAGCTGTAGAAAATAACGGAGGCCTAAAAAATTATGTGTCCTGGACCAATGCCGCTCAAAACCTGGAAGTTGTTGTTGTTGCAGGCCTTAATGGTGAAGCCATTGGCGATGTCACCTCAGGTACAACTTACTATGTTGGCGATGTTCTGAGCAATGGTGGTAAAGTGGTTTATATTGGTACAGGTAGTACTTTTTCCGATGAAAATGTAATGCCAGGTCAGCAATATCAATATAAGGTTTTTCAGAAAAACGGGTTGACTTATTCAACTGGTGCGTTAACTGGTACAGTAACTGTTCCTGATAATGTTGGGTTTTATGAGGATTTTGAAAATGGCACGAATGCATGGACGCCGACAAACTTTAATGGTAATACCTGGCATGTGGGATCACCTGTGACATATGGGAACGGCTCCGATGTTGCATTTTTAACCAATGATACCATTAATGCTCAATATACGTTTGATAATAAACAAGGGGCAAAGGTTGAGTTTTCAAAAAGTTTTTCATTTGCTGCGTTTTCTTCCGGAACCGTTCTAGAATTTGACTATTTAGCTAATGTTAAAACAGGGGATATTGCCTATGTGAGTTTAATTGATCATAACAATGGCGATGCAGAGTTGTTATCTACAACCCAGGTCGCAAATGGCTCCTGGACTTCTTTTAGCAGTGCTGTCTCTCCTGTTGCTGACGTGGCAGGAACGAACTCTTTAACAATAGTTTTTGGGGTTGATATAACGACAGCTAGCGATGGAACTTATTCGCCCGGTTTTCTTGTTGACAATATTTCAATTACCGGTTCTAACGACAACACTTCAACGGTTTCAAATGGAGCTGGCGGAGTTCCTTCCATAAGTTCACTAAAAGATACCGAGGCTGAAGCTGTTGAGGTATTTACTTTTGATATAACAGATGCTGGATCAGGGGATGCAAAACCAACAGATATTCATCAGATGACCATTACCCCGGGCACTGGAAATACGATTTCTAATTGGCGTGAAGTAATTGGTGGTGCAGCGTTGTATGATGCAACTGATGTTCTTATTGCTTATGGTTCAATTCAAACTGCCGGTATTTTCTTCGACCAGGAAAACATGATTCGTGTGGCAGACGGCGGCACCGAAAACTATAAATTGAAAATATGGTTGCAGGAGTCATTAGCTACAAATGTTGATAATGAAGGTCTGGGTTTTCATTTGACCAGCGACAATATTGCAGCCTATAATGGTTCTTCATTTGGCGATCCCGGTAGTACTTCTGTAAATAGTACTACTAGTACCGTGTCAATTAGTGCTACCGAACTTCGTTTTGATCAACAAGCATCAACCAGTGCTGTTTCAGGAATAGTACTTTCCACACAACCGGTTGTTGTTGCCACCGATGCCAATGGGAATGTTGATAGTGATTATATTTCGGATGTTTCTCTGGTATCTGCTCCAACGGGTGTTGCGGGTACTACCACAGTAACACCACTTTCAGGTTCAGCAACTTTTACAGATGTTTTGTTTAACTCATTAGGTGTTTATCAGATTACAGCTTCTTCGGGTACTTTAACGTCGGTAACCTCTCAGGATATAACTGTGTCTGTTGGAGGAAGTGGAACTACAGATGGTGGTCAATACATAGGTGCGGTTAAACTCGCTGGTATTGAAAATTACACCTACGAAAGATCACTTGGAGGTTATGGTTTATTTCTGGATCAGGAAGCACGGATGACCAAGGGTTTATCCTATGAATTATCTGTTTTTGTGGTCGGTGGAAGTGCAAACCTACGTGTTTATATAGATTACGATGGAGATAATGTTTATGATGCTCCATCCGAGGAATTACATGATTTTGGTACCGTAAGTGATGGCGTTCATAGTAGCTGGGTAACCATTCCAACCACTCAATCTACTGGTACATTTCGTTTAAAAGTCGAGTTTGTTGATGGTTCCGGCAATGGCGAAATTGAAGATTACACAGTAATTGCTACCGACAACCAATGGACAGGTTACACGCCCGAGTGGGATGTAAATGCCAACTGGAGCAGCGGACAAGTGCCTGTGGATAATGTCTATATTCCCGGGAACCCGGTGGATGGAAACTTTTTCCCGGTGTTAGATATCGATCGGGCAATTGATCAACTGACTCTTGAGCCTGGGGCCAATATAACCTTGAAGCCGGGTGTGTCTATGACTGTCAACTCTGCTCTGAATAATAACGGGCTTATTGTTCTGAAATCAACTGTTGACGCAGTTTCAGCCCTTAATGTACCTCAAGGGAACACCGATTCGGGAAATGGGCAAATTGAACTCCCTTTAGTAGGCAATCAATGGTTCCGTCTGGGACAACCCTTTGCTTCTCCTACCGGTGCAATGTATAAGGCCGGTGACACCTCCAGCTGGGTGTACCGTAGTACAACCAATTGGCAGCGAATCACGGATGCCGCAAATGCCATTGCCCCCATGGAAGGAATTATGGTGCTCTATGAAAATGATGTTACACTCAATAGCACTGGTTCGCTGAATACAGGAACTATGAGTTGGACGATTCCCTATGGTCGCGGTTATTACCTGTTTTCTAATCCTTATCCGTCGGCAATGAAATGGGCACCTAAATATTCAGATGAGGTCAATGATTCTGGTGTGGGCGTAAGTGATAATTTAGATGCAACAATTTATTACAGAGTTTATGCAGGAGCCATTGTAGGGGATTATATGATTACCTATAACGGATCTGCAGGAATATCAACTTATGTTGATGGGTTACCTGGTGGATATACTGAAGAGAATATTGGAAATATCTCTCCGATGCAATCGGTTTGGGTAAAAGTGAACGATGCCGCTTCTGCAACTATCGATCTTGATAACAGAGCCCGTAGTACAGACAACTCAGTGCCACTGAAGAGTGCATCTTCTTCTGATGGAGAAAGGAAAACTATACGCATACTGCAGTCTAATGAATTTATTTCTGATGTGGCATTGATTTCGTTTGCAGAAGGTTATGTGGAAACGATTGATCGGGAAGATTCAGAAAAAATGTTCAATAGTTCGACCAATGTGCCGGAAATCTACACCCGTGTGGATTTAAAAGCCTTGGCCATTAACGGACTGCCCGCGCTTTCCGGAGAGTCTTATACGTTCCCTATCAGTGTTCGTAACCGCGTGAGTGGTGAAGTGTCTTTCTCCGCAAATCTGGATGAGTTTACTTCTAATTTCGATGTGGTACTTGAAGACAAAGTAGCGGGTGAATGGATAAATCTTAGAACGATTGATGAGTATATTTACACGCCTGCTCAATTGGGCGATGTACATGATCGTTTTGTATTGCATCTCAACCGGGTTCAGCAAGTGGCTACCACTATTGAAGAGAACAACATGGAGGAGAATGTAAAAGACATTTTTATTATTGGAAAAAAAGAGTCTGTGTTGGTAAAGATTAATGCAGAACTGTTGAATTCCGGTGAGGCAACTATTGAGGTGATGGACATAAATGGCCGATTAGTTAATAGTAAGCAAACTACATCATCAGAAACAGAAGTTGCTCTGCCATCTGCATCGGGAATGTATGTAATAAAAGTGAATGCTGATGGTCAGCATAAAACCGAAAAGGTATTGAAAAAATAAAGAATAAGTAGGGCTTGCTGAAATATAATTAAAGGGCTAATAATAAATTTATTATAGCTGATAATTTCATTCAAAGTCCAAGGTTTTCAAGTAAATCTTTAATAAAGTCTGCACCTGAGTGATTAATGGTCAAAATGTCACTGTTTAAAAGAGTGTTTTTAGGCTGAATGACTTTTACTATTTGAAAGGCGCGGTGGCCTGTCCGTTTTCCGGGCCGGCGAATAGCGGGAAGCCAAAATGGGCGACTTTCAAGGCCTTGCGCAATGGCCGGAAATTTTGGCTTTCGCGGGCAGATAGGTTTAAACGGACTAGCCTTTTTTCGTTCTTTTTGGGGCAATGCCAAAAAGGACAATAAAAAATAAATTTAAAATTGGGCTGCTGACTTTTTCAGCGACCCCTATGTAGGCAGGTAATTAAATAGCCTTTTTCTTATTACTTGCCGGAAACAAAAATATAGAGTTCCCCTTTTTGCAGTCCCCCTTGGGAGGATTTAGGGGGCCAAAACGATCACAATTAACCCTGTGAAGTTAGAAAGTCTCGCCCCAAAACGTTGGGTAGCGGGGCTTTTTTATCTGTTTAGGTTTTTTGTCTTCAATTAACGGTTATTGGCCAAAGTAATCAATCAGATGGCCAAATAGTACAATCATTAAGTCAGGCACATACGTAAATAAAGATACTTTTGTTTTGCAAAATGTTTCATCTAACCTGTTCCGAGTATGTGTACCTATACCAAACTAAAATTCCTTTCATTTCTTTTTTTTATTTCCTTAGCGGCTTATGCTCAAACTGGACCTGCAGGTGTTGGTAATTCCTCCGGCGCCAACGGACAACCGGAAAATGTGGTGTGGCTTGATGCTTCGGATTTGACTTCTTTTGGTGCAGGAGATTCCTGGATCGACAAGTCAGGAAATGGACATGATGCCTATAATGACGGAGGAAACATCTCTCTTTCTTCTTTAGGCGGTCAAAATGCTCTGGATTTTTCAGGGTTTACCAGTGGAAATTTTTCCATACCCCACCATCCGGTTTTTGATGACATGGAAGCCTTGTCGGTTTTTGTGGTGTTTAATACAGGTAATAGCACCGATCCGCAAGGACTTGTTTCTAAAAGAAACAACTCTGGAGATGCAACATTTACTATGTTTTTGTGGACCGGCTATTCTTTAAATGCCGATTACAGTACAAGTGTAAATCGAATTTCTGGAACACCTAACCCGGCCGGGACTTCCTATATTGGGAACTACATATTTGAGGTGAACGACAGTTCTAAAATATATAAGAACGGAACACTGGACAACAACGCATTTGAGTTGACTGATGGTACTCCCATAAATAACACGGTTACTGATATTGAGATAGGGAAACTGGATCGGAATTATACTACTTTTTTTAAGGGACAGATTGCAGAAATAATTATTTATAAAACCAATCTTTCCGATGTTAAGCGTGCATTGGTTCAGACTTATCTCAGTCAGAAATACGGCATTGCTGTAAATGACGTCCAGGTTAGTTATGCACCTTCCAATGATGACTTCTGGCAGGATGTTGCTGGTATTGCTCAGAAAAGTCTGTCGGTAAGAGATTTTGGGCCATCAGCAGGACTATATGTTGATTTGAACGGTGCCGTTGAAGGCGATTTTGCACTGGCCGGCCATAACGGTTCTTTAAACGACGAAGCGTCCATTGATGTGAGTGCTAAAGTTACGGTATCCGGTGCTCAGGCAGCCTGGAACCGGGTTTGGTATGTTCAGAAATCCGGAAATGCAGGAGTGAAACTGTCATTCGATTTATCCGAAGGTTTCCAGGGGGGACTTTACCCTCAGGAAATTGGTAATTATGTATTGCTCCGTAAAGACAATGCAACCGGAGATTATAGTCAGGTAACAGCAATTAATAAGGGGGTTGAAGAAAGTGATCGCATTTGGTTTCAGGTTTCTGACACTGACTTTAGTAATGGATTTTTTACGTTGGGAACTACCGATCAGGTTACAAGTCCGTTGCAGGGGGCCGGAAGCAGAATCTGGTATTCACTCAAGTCAATCGGTAATTGGAACGACCCATCAACCTGGACTTTGGCACCATGTGGTTGTGTCCCGGATAATCCTTCAGGATTAACTCCGTTAACTTCACCAACTGCCGCTTCCGATAAAGTGGTG
Source organism: Marinilabilia sp. (assembly GCF_016278715.1). Classification (GTDB taxonomy): domain Bacteria; phylum Bacteroidota; class Bacteroidia; order Bacteroidales; family Marinilabiliaceae; genus Marinilabilia. Next base: position 6,685 of record NZ_JADQBH010000285.1, read on the forward strand.
ATTCTTAGTGGTAAAAAAGTATCGGTACCGGCAGGAACTGATAATATGGAAAATAAGGGACTTACGGTTCATGGTGAATTGGATTTGGGAACTACAACAGGTCATAGTTTTGATCATATTTCCGGTACGGGTATAATTGCCATGGCTGGAGATAATTTTCCGGCCGGTGATGCATTTGATTTTGTTACGGAGGGAGAAGGAGAAGGAAAAGTTGAGTATTATGGTGGTGACTATAGCATATCTTCAGCATCGGAATTTTTTAATGTGGATGTTGTTTTGGATAATAGTACATCAGAGATAA
>NZ_JADQBH010000251.1 GCF_016278715.1 Marinilabilia sp.
GAATGATTCCGTCAGGGGTGACCTGGGGAATTCTAGCACAGGAAGTTTTTTTTCGGCCCGATAATGTCCAATGTGCGCTAAAACAGGTATGGAAGTGTAGTCTTCCACCACAAATCTGGAATTGATTCGGTTATTCACGCTGTCACCCAGAATGATTCCTATGGCAGGGAGCAGAAGTCCCAGCAAACCGGCAATGATTATGTTGGCCATTGGTTTGGGCGCGGTTTGATAGGTGGTTTCTTTTAGGGCCGGGTCAACTATTTTGTGATCCGAGACGTTAGAGGCCAGAGCAATTCCGGCTTCTGCGCGTTTTTGTAAGAGAAATGTGTAGATGTTGTCATTCAATGTAAAATCACGTTGTATATTTATATATTCACGCTCGGTGCCGGGTAGTTTCTGTATTTGCCTGTTGACTTCTGCGATTTGGTTTTCAATTGCCTCCAACTCAATTTGTGAAGTGTTGATGATGTTGCGGATGTTTTCCGTCAGGGCTTCTTTGATGGTTTCTATCTGGCTTGTAGCTTGTTGTACCTGAGGACTGTTTTTGCGGGCGGTCATCAACAATCTGTTTCGTGCGGCATAAGACTCAGCCAGTCGGCTCACCAGATTGTTGAGTGAAGGGTCGGCTATCCCCATGGTGTTGGGCACAATAACATCGTCGAAGTCGTTGCTGTTTTGGATATAGTCAAACAGATAGTCGTAGTATTTAGACATCCGTTGCAGATCACTTTTTTTGGTTACCAGTGACTCCAGTTTTTCCATGGCATAATTGCCTTCCGAACTGATATTGATGACTTTATTTCGGGTTCTGAACTTTTGAAAATCAGACTCTGCCTCCTGAAGCGAATCGGATATTCCACTTATTTGTTCGTCGATAAAAGCAATGGTGGCACTGGCAATACGGTTTTTTTCTTCCAATTCGCTTTCTATAAATGCGGTGGCATGGCTGTTCAGATAATTTGTTACTATTTCGGGATGGGGCCCGTGAAGGCTGAGTTCAAGTATAGAGGCGTCATCGAAATAGAAATTGACTTGCAGGTTATTGCTGAAGTCAGATGCCATTTTGTCCAAATCGTGAAAGGTTACACTGTAGTCGTATGAGTAGTAATCAGATTGTTTGTTGAACAGATCGGGGGCGTATTTATCTCTTAAAATAACATTAAACGAAAAATAGGGACTTCGAATAGACTGGCCAAATCGGAAAGTGTCTGTCTGAGCGATATTTTTTTCGTTAATGGTGGTTTCGAAGTGCAATAAATATTCCCGTGGCGAAAGGATACGAATGAAAAAGGGAGTGTTGTGCAGCTGTTTATCTTTTGCTTCTGATTTCACTTCAATTGGGGAGTTTCGATACTGGTTTCGGGCCAGTGAGTTGATGCGGAAGTTTCCCGGAATGCGCGGAATTTTTTGATAGCTGGTTGCCAGGTCTAAGGATTTAAGCGTTCTTCGGGCAAGTGAATAAGATTTTAGAATGCCAATCTCATTTCTGATATTGTCCTGGGTATCAAATGAAAGGTTTTGTATGAGGGCTTCGGCTCCAACGGGCTTGTTTTGTCCCGAACTTACCAGTACGGTTGTTTTTCCTTTATAGGTGGGATGGGTGAATTTATTGATGATGAAGGCCAGGGCCAGTGCCAGAAAAAGTCCTGCAATAAAAACATACCATAAATCAGCAAACCTCTGCAACAGTTTTGTGAAGTCCTGATTGTTGCCTGAAGAAAAGGCATCTCTGTGTTCGTTATTGGAAAGAGGTTGGTGATTGGGCATTTTCTTTCAGTTTTTTATTGATTGTCAAAATATTGCAGTAACACAATGATGGTGGTAACCGATGAAAGTATCATACTCATGGTAGGCAGGTTGATTTGAAAAGCTTTACTCCCTGATGGTTTTACATAAACCACATCGTTGGGTTTTAAAAAGAACGCAGGGGAGGTTAGCAGGTCTTTTTTTGTCAGATTTATTTCAAAAGTGGTTCTTCCTTCCGGAACGGTTCTTACTACCATGATGTTTCTTTTGTCGCCCAGGTCGGTTACGTCGCCTGCCTTGCCAATGGCTTCCAGAATGGTCATGTTGTCGTTGTAATGACTGTAAACCCCCGGTCGCATTACCTCTCCCAAAACAGTGACTTTGAAATTGAGTAACCGGACAATGACGGTGGCATCAATCAGATATTCATCGGCCATGTCTTGTATGCGTTTTTCAACTGCCTGAAGAGTTAGTCCCTTTACATTTAGTTCTCCCAAAACGGGAAGTTTTATTTTTCCTTCGCCGTTCACCGTAAATCCGTTGATGTATTGGTCGGCTTCCGAGGTCATGGAGGTGCTGAAACCGGTGGTGGGAGCGTTGTTGTAAAGTGCAGAAATTTCCGGATTTCCGGTTAAAATCCGTACAAACAGAATGTCGTTGATGCTGATGTGGTAATCTTTTTCAGGCTGATGATACACCATTGTGGTATCCTGAAAGGAGGCATTTTTTAGATACACCATTTTGCCGGGACTTTGGCAGCCTATGGCACCAAAAATAATAAGAAGGAATCCTGTGATTTTGATAGCAGACTTAAACGTGTTTTTTTGGAAATCTGTTTTTGTGCACATATAAATTGAGGTGTTTCCGGTGTTCTTGTAGCCTTTGTTTGTTTTTTATCAGGGCTCAATAACAAAAAGTTATCATTGCAATATTACAAATCACTGTTGACTCAGGAACGATTGCTTCGTTTCACTCGCAATAACTGCATTTATTGTAGAATGTGGGGTCGGGAAGGGGTTGTTTTCGGTTGTGCCGAAAACAACCCCTTCCCAACCCGAAAAATACATTGGTCTGAAAGTCATTGCGAACGTAGTGAAGCAATCTCATTTTATTTGGGGTTAACAGTAATTACAAATCTATGTTTTTCGCAATCCAATTTCCAGCTATAGACCTTGAGTGTACTGTTATATTTGATAAATGGATTAATTTGTAGGGCAAAGTTTTGGAAAGGACTTTTTTTTTTTCTTAATTTAGATATAGAAAACGGGTTTTGTTCCGATAAAGGAAGTTTTTTCCTTTTGTTAAAACAGATTTGTGAATTCATCTGTTACTTGATGACAAAATGTTTTCTTTTGAAAAGCTGAATTGTTATGAAAAATCTCGATTTTAATATTTTCCAGCCCAATAAAACCTCCCTTAAACCTGCTGCAGGACGGGTGCTCATTGCCGATCCCTTTTTGCAGGGGCCGTATTTTGGCCGTTCAATTATATTGATCACCGAGCATAACGATAATGGAACAGTTGGATTGGTTTTAAATAAATCTACTGAGCTCTATCCGGATGAAGTGATTGATGATATTCTGAGTTTTGAGGGTGAATTATTTGTAGGTGGGCCGGTTAGTTCCAATACGCTCAATTTTCTTCACACACTTGGCCCGTTAGTCCCGGGTGCTGTCCAGGTGACTCGTACTGTGTACTGGGGTGGAGACTTTGAGCATCTCAAACGAATGATAAATGAAGGTGAGGCATCCAGTCATTCGGTGAAGTTTTTTGCTGGTTATTCAGGTTGGGCTCCCGGTCAGCTGGATGGTGAGTTGGCTGAAAACAGTTGGGTGGTATCTACTCTTTGCGATGATTTTATCATGACCCGCGATGTGGATGATATTTGGGAAAAAGCAATGTCTCAGTTGGGCGACATTTATAAGACCTGGACTAATTTTCCACGTAATCCTGCTTTTAATTAGTTTCTGTCCATAAAGTACCACTTGCGTCGTTACGCTTGCCGCCAAAATACTCATTTACGATTAGTAAACTCCGTTTTTGGCGGCTTCGCAAGCCCCCGAAGAAAAATCGGGGCAGGCTTAGCAATTGGCACTTTCTGACCAGAAACAGCTCTAAGAACAAAATTTGCTTAATTTATGGACAGGCACTAATTAGTCTTTGCAAGAAAACACCAACTACTGCGTTATTCTCGTTTTTGAAACAGTCATCCCGAAGTGGCTTTTGTAAGGTTTTTACCCTAAAAACCAACAAAAAGCACAATCGGGACTCCTTGGTTTCAATCCCGATGTTTCGGGATCGAAAGTCTTGTATTTGGCCCTTTCTTATCAAAGGCTAAAAAACCTTGGTTTTCTTGCTGGAACTAATTACCCGGGAACAAACCTGTGCATTTTTTATTACTTCAAGCTGTTTCAAGTCTTGTTTGAGGCCGACCTTGGCAGGTGAGCCTAAAAACAAGGTTGTTTCATCGAAGAATCGTCTCTGTTTGAGTCTCACGCACGTAGTAAGTGAGATGAGTTTAGACGATTTCGATGAAAGAGCCGTAGTTTTTAGAGTGAAAGCTGGCAAAGTCTTGGTCTTTTTGTCCCGAAATAGGTTTTTGTTGGTTTTGGAAAATCAAAACCTTACAAAACCATAATCGGGATCAGGGTTTAAGGGATGAAATCCCTTATTGAAAATGTTTAATACACTAATTAACCGGGAACAACAGATTTTATTTTTTCATTTAACCAGCGTTCTATTTGTTTGGGAAGTCGATTGAAAAATCTTTTGTTCTCCATTGCCACCACCCATCGGATGCCACTTACCGAATTGGAAAGAAAGATTTCTTCCGCTTCCATCAGTTCCTCCTTTGTTGTTCCGCTGCACTCTTTTACCTGAATGCCGGAATCTTTTGCAAACTTAAAAATTTGCCGGCGCATAATGCCGTCTACGCATCCTGATGATAGTGTTGGGGTGTGAATGACCTTGTTTTTCACCCAGAAAAGGTTGGAACTGATACTTTCGATTATTTTCCGGTCCTGGTTCACTATGAGGCAGTCGTCCCAGTGGTTCTCGTTTTTATGGATGCCCGCCAGAATGGAAGGCGTGCAGGATAAAGTTTTGTATGCAGCCGTTAGGGTCCAGGTTTTTGGATAATTGGTAAACAGGCCTATCCGGATGCCTTCCTGATTGAGGTGATAACCTTTGTCGGGAAGCGGAAAGGCTTCCAGCAACCATGCCGGACTATTGGTCTCTGGCGTGTATAAGCCGCCATCGCGACGGAAAACCGAAAGCCTAATCCGTGCATCATAAAATATCCGGTTTCTAACAATTAATTTTTCAATGTGCTCCTTCAGGACATGGACAGGAGGAAGGCCTGCCGTTGTTAACTTTAAAGTCGCCATTCCTCTCAGCAACCTGTCGTAATGTTCTTCAAAAAAAAGCGGAACTGTTTTGTGGCAACGGATGGTTTCGAACAGGCCGTCGCCATAACGGAATGCCCTGTTTTCAGAAGTGAGAATAGGACGTCCTGTTTCATAATAATGACCGTTAAGGATAAGATATTTCTTGTTGCCGGGAGGCATGTTAACTGGATTAAAAGTTAAAACTAATCAGTTCGTTGAAAAAGTGAAGGGCCAGTTTGGGCTCATAAAACAGCGGGAATACTAACCCGTAAATAGCTCCGTAATAATGGGCGTCGTGACCAATGTTGTCCACATCCCGGCCAGCCATATACTTGGAGTAGATGATATACAATACCCCGAAAATGATTCCGGGAATGGGAATGATTCCAAAGAGCAGTATGGGGTTGTAGGGGTCGAAAAGGATAGAGGTGAAAACAATAGCAGAGACAGCCCCTGAAGCTCCCACCGCATTGTAATTCGGGTTATTTTTTTCCTTGTTGAGGGTTGAAAGCGTGGAAATACCGATGGCACTGACAAACAGGATGAGGTAGCGGATGACCGTTCCTCCCTCAAAAGCCAGGTCGAAATAGTACAAAACAGCCTGTCCGAAAGACCACAACACAAACATATTGATCAACAAGTGCATCCAGCTGCCGTGCACCAGCCCGTAGGTAAGAACGCGGTAATATTCATTCCGGTGAACAATCTGCCAGGCATTAAATTTCAGTTTGTCGAGGATGTCGGGCCTGCTGAAAGAAAAAATACTGACTGCAGATATGATGAGAATAATTATGATGTTGATGTCTAATTGCATAATGGTAATTTTTTTGATTCAAAATTGTGACTGATAATCCGTTTTCAGGCTCTTGGTATTTCCTGTCAATCTTTTTAATTAACCCGAACCATAAGCCAATTAAAACGGTTTTTTATGTCTTTGTTTGTTTCCCCGGTGTGCTCGTGACTGTAATTTCCCTGCCGGCATTTGATTACAAGCTGTTTGTGAACTGGCAGGGCTGATGTTCAACTCTCCGTTAATAAAAACTTTGCGTCACTGCGACTCTGCGTTTAGGCTTTCTTTTTACAAACTATTGTTGATTCAATGCATCATTTTAAAAATCATCTCCTGAAGCAGGTCGCCGGGTGTTGCAGAATTGTTGTTGAAACCTTTTGATTTCATGTCGTATTCGCGTAAAAGCGAAACGATCTGTCTGCTCTTGTTCCAGCCAAAACGTCGGGCAGCAGGCTGAAATTGTTTTTGCCTGAACGGGGTAATTCCCAGTGAACTCAGATTCTGTTGGCTTTTATCTTTGGTTGCAACATAGAGCATCAGCTTACTGAAAAATGAGAAAAGGAGCCCTATGGTCATTTGGATAGGATAATCCTTTGGATTTTGTGCAAATATGTGGGCAATTTGGTTGGCTTTATAGACATCTCCTCTCACAATAGCATCTTGTAGCTCAAAATTGTTAAAGTCCTTGCTGATGCCAACATAATCCTCCACATGTTGCGGGGTAATGGTTTTTACACCACTGCCTACTGCCACTTTCAGCTTGTCGAGTGCTTTAACCACATTGGAGAGTTTGCTGCCCAAATGATCTACCAGCATCATATTGGCTTTCGAATCAATTTCCAGATCCAGTGTTTTCAGGTATTTGCTAATCCATGGCCCCACCTGGTTGTCGTATAGTTTTTTTGTTTCCAGGGTAACAAATCCTGACTTCTGCAGGTCTTTCCAGATTTTGGCCCGTTTGTCGAATTTATCCCGGTAGTTGATAACCAGGATGGTGGTGGGAGAGGGAGCTTTGAGGTATGCTTCAAAGGGATTGGGACTTTTTTTGATGTCTTTTATGT
>NZ_JADQBH010000045.1 GCF_016278715.1 Marinilabilia sp.
TCTTTTTATGAAGCAAATTTTACTTTTATTCGGGGCGTTGTGTTTTTCATTCTTTTCCCGGGCACAAATTGTTATCAACGAAGTTGATGCTGACAATCCAAGTTATGATTATGAGGAATACATTGAACTTAAATCTGATGCTCCCAATTTCCCTCTGGATGGCTATGTAGTAGTATTGTTCAACGGAAGTAACGACGAAAGTTATGATGCCTTTGATTTGGATGGCTATTCATCTGATGCTAACGGGCTGTTTGTCCTGGGGACTGAAGGAGTTTCTCCTTCCCCAGACCTGGTATTTTCCAGTACCTCCAATGTCATTCAAAATGGAGCTGATGCGGTAGCATTATATCAGGCCAATGCCAGCGATTTTCCTTCCGGAACTCCACCAACGAAAACAAACCTCATGGATGCCCTTGTGTATGACACGAATGATTCGGACGATAGCGGTCTCCTGTCCGGACTAGGGGAATCTATCCAATATAATGAAGGTGCAAACGGAGACAAAGACAATCATTCAAATCAAAGAAAGGATGACGGAACTTATGAAGCAAAGGAACCCACTCCCGGAAAATTAAACTCAGGAGGTGGGATTCAACTTCCATCTGTGTCCATTTCAACCGAGCAAACTTCCTATACAGAAGGTGAAACATTTGATATTACATTTACCATATCCGAAAGTGTATCGGAAGATCTGACAATCAACTTCAGCCTGACCAATGGGAGTTTTGACCAAAACGATTATTCAGGAAATCTGTCAGCCATCGTTTCCGCAGGCAACTCAACATCTTCTTCCTCAATTACGATAACAGACGATGCAGAAAACGAAGGAAATGAAACCATGACTGTTTCTTTGGTAAACCTAAACGAATTTTACGAAGCCTTTAATGACAATTATTCTGTTACCATAGAGGATAATGATTTTGAAGTTAGTAATTTTGGAACCCCCATAAATCCAACATATTCAAATGTTTCTTCAACAGCTCCGGCCGACTATTACAGTACTCTTGACGGATTGTCCGGACAAGCCTTAATAGATGAGATTGTAAGCATTATTGCTAATTCGTCCGTGGTTCGTGCACAAACTTATGGAGATGTATGGGATATATTAAAAGAAGCGGATGAAAACCCTGAAAACAACAATGAAATCTGGATGCTTTATTCGGAGGCAGGAAGAGCCAAATCAGAGCAACAAGGCTCCGGGTCTAGTATCGGAAAATGGAACCGGGAACACATCTACCCGCAATCCCGGGGAGGCTTTTCAGATGGCACTTCAACCTATGCCGACGGAATAAATGTTTATATGACGACTGGCTCTTCCTATACAGCTCATGCTCATGCTGATGCCCATGCTCTGCGACCTGCCGATTCTTCGGTAAACTCTAGCCGTGGAAATGAAGACTATGGAGACGATAGTGGCGAATATACCGGATCAACAGGGAATGCGGGAAGTTGGAAAGGAGATGTAGCAAGAGGTCTGTTTTATATGGCCTTAAGATATGACGACTTAAGTTTAGTCCCAGACAATCCGGACAATTCGACAGTAGGCGAACTCGGAGATTTAGAAGACTTGCTTTTATGGGATGACACAGACATTCCGGACGATTATGAGATGCATCGCAATAATGTTGTTTACGAGTGGCAACAAAACCGGAATCCGTTCATTGATCTTCCAAACCTGGCAGACTATATTTATGGACAAAAGCAAGAACAGGTCTTTAATTTAACAACCGCTATTTATGAAAAAGGGAAATACGAATTGAATGTAAGTGTATTCCCCAATCCAGCAGCTGATAGAATAACTTTCTCAGGAATTTCGGATAACTGCAGCGTTGCTATCTATAGTATTACCGGTGAGCTGGTACTATCTGACCACCTCAGCCATCATTCATTAAACATCTCCAATCTCCTTCCAGGTATTTATTTATACAAAACTGGGGAAGCAGAAAACACATTGTCCGGCAGATTCCTCAAAGAATAAGTGGTCTAAAATTGAAAAAAAAGAGAGGCTACCCTGACGAAAAGGTAGCCTCTTTGCTTGCTATATCCCTTAAAGGATCTTTGCTTTTTTATTTCTCCTATCTTCTGCCGTAGACAAATTATATTCTACAAAAGAGAAATGCTTTGCTAATGAATGCGGACAAATTACTATTTTTATGGTTAAATCTTTTTGAACCTTACGTCGCTTGGGTATGCTATATATAATTGAAAAAAACGGAATCTGAAGAGCTCTTATGCTTATATTTGTCTGCATGATATGAGATATCGATACTAAAAATCTCGAATTTTCATTTTAAGATGCATTTTCCCTTAACGATTCCGGAATCTGAATAACCATGAATACCTGTTTTTTTGAAGAATGAGAAAACTGCACCTTCATTCATCGCTCAACAATAAAAAGTATTATTAAAAATGGGAAAAAACAACGAGGAAGATTGGTTTACGATTGAGCAAATTGATGATAATACTTTTGTGATAAGTGAATATAAGCACTGGGAAGAAACTCATTGTTACGTTTTAAATGGAACAGAAAGGTGTCTATTAATTGACACGGGACTTGGAGTTGATAATATTTGGAGCCAAGTACAAAAACTGACAGATAAACCCGTTACTGTAGTTACAACACACGTACACTATGACCACTTTGGCGGACATAAATATTTTTCTGACTTTTATGTACACGAAGCAGAAACAGAATGGATTAACGGAGGATTTCCCTTGACATTAGAACAGGTGCGCAATTTCTTGATAGAAGAGCCGTGCGATTTCCCAAAGGATTTTGATGTCAATAATTATTTTCTTTTTGAAGGAATTCCGTCAAGAGTGCTTAAAGATTACGATTTAATTGAATTGGGAGGACGGACAATACAAGTTTTGCACACACCTGGACATTCCCCGGGGCATATGTGCTTTTTCGAAAAAAGTAAAGGATATTTGTACACAGGTGATTTAGTTTATATCGGGGAATTGTTTGCGTATTACCCGTCAACAGACCCGGTTGCCTATATGAATTCAATAAAAAAATTGTTGCCGTTACCGATAAGAAAAATTTTACCAGCACATCATGACTTAATGGTTCCATTATCAATAATTAAAGACATGGACAGAGCATTCACTGACTTGTACAATATGGGTAAACTTAAACATGGAAGTGGTATCTTTTCCTATCAGAATTTTGGAATAAAACTTTAAGAAAAAAATGTAGGAAAAAGAAATGATAAAAACCAGACATTAACAGCCCCGTCCTGCCTGATGAAATCACAACGGGTTGGAGTTTTGGCTGACTGCATTGGTGCCCCGGGAAGCAGAACATCGGCACCATATTGTTCTGCATGTTGTGGTTAATATTATGAGTGATTTGTGGCCTGCATGTATGGTTTTGTAATGGAGTAAATATCAACTGTCTGTAATCCCGAATCTTCGGGATTACAGAGCATTGCAATTAAAAGTCTAAAAAAAATGAAGTTAAAAACACTAGTGTTATTCGTAGCAGTAACTTTATTAATGTCCTATAGCAGCTTCACATTGGCTAATGGGTCTTCAATAGCAGGAAGCTTTAGCATCGAAAAGGACTTATTGTTAGTTCAATTTGATTGTAAAACTGATGTGGATGATCTTCATACAGTGGCAGCCTTAGTTACTTTGATGTCCGATTCATCCTTTTACAAAATGAACTATCATGCAGTGGCGGGTGCTTATGGGATTCAGGATGGTTTGTATGTTCCTCCTAATGCATTGTTTCAGGAGGCATTTGGAAACAACTGGACCGATGCCCATGAGAATTTTGAAAAGGCTGTTGAGAAGGTCAAAGTTGTTGTGAAGCCCATCCTTGCAAACAATGGAGATATCTGGATTGCAGATGCCGGCCAATCTGATTTTTCGGCAGCTTTGATAAAAGCTATTCAGACTGATTTTCCTGAAATAAATACTTCTCAACGCTTTCATGTGGTTCAGCACAGTAGTTGGAATGAGGAAGTAACTACTCCGGAATGTCTGCAATTTGTGAAAACGAATGCTGATTATCACAAAATTCCTGATGGAAATGCCGTTGGAAACGGAACACCGGGATTCCGGTCGCTTGAAAATATTCAGTTGAATAATAGTATGATGAATCCGGAATTGCTCGAAATATGGCAACTTGCAATGGATTTAGCCAACCAATATAATGGTAAAGAGGGACGTTACAACAATGAGGCCATTGCGGCAGGGGGAATGGATTTTTCTGACCTTTCTGAAGTTTGTTGGATCCTGGGCTTGCAGGAGATTAAGGATGTGGAACATTTTTTTGAGCGTTATACTTTTTACAATAATCTTTAAAAAAACCTACAAAATTAAACGGGATTATCCATTTCAATTAATAGAAGTTTTGGAAGAGAAGGTTGCAGAACCTTTCGCCCCTTTTTCTATTAATAGACCTGCCTAGGATCTGTAGAACGGTGTCATAGCGCAATCTTCTTTCAAAAAAAATGTTTCTCCGGATAATAGTAACATTTTATCGTATTTTTGTTCGCATAATTTTTAAAACCGAATGCAATTCCGGAAACCTTTGAACAAAAAACAGGATTAAAACTGAAACAAAAACCATGAAAAAATTAATTTTTAGCTTAACCATTCTTTTTATTGCTGCAATTTTCTCATTATCTGCATTCAGCCAGAATTACGATGTTGTTAAAAAAGGGCAGCAGGTCCCTGAATTTTCGATTGACCAGAATGGGCACTCTTTCAGTATTTCCGATTTCAAGGGAAGCGTGGTGTTGATTAATTTTTTCGCAACATGGTGCGGCCCTTGTCTCAAGGAGATGCCATTTCTTCAAAAGGATGTATGGGAGAAATTCAACGATAAGAACAACTTTAAGATGCTGGCAATAGGCAGGGGCCATAACTTTGTCGAGGTTGCTGCATTTAAGGAAAGTAAAAATCTCGGATTTCCGGTGTATGGCGATAAAAATAAAAGCATCTATGAAAAGTTTGCTACCAGCTATATTCCACGTAATTACATCGTGGATGCCAGGGGTAAAATTGTTTATGCTTCGGTTGGATTTTCTGAGGAAGAGTTTAGTAAAATGGTTGATATCTTAGACCGCTTGATTTCTGCCGACGACAAGGACTAAATGTTGTATCGCGAATCTTTTTTGTAGTTTTGCACAAAAGCAATTTATTATGATGGATGTACTTCTAAATCATCGAACAATTCGTAAATATACCAACCAATCTATTGATGATGCCCTCCTGAATGAAATTCTTAATGCCGGTACCCGTGCTTCCACCACCGGAAATATGCAGGTTTACAGTATCGTGGTTACCCGTGATGAAGAAATGAAGGAAAAGCTGGCTCCCACCCATTTTGGGCAGCCTGTTTTTAAGAACGCTCCTTTATCGTTGACTTTCTGTGCCGATTTTAACCGGTTCAATAAATGGTGTCGTCAGCGCAATGCGGAGCCGGGATACGACAATTTTCAGTCGTTTGTTGCTGCGTTCATTGATGCGCTGTTGGTGGCACAAAATGTTTGTGTGGCTGCAGAATCAAAAGGGTTAGGTGTTTGTTATCTGGGGACAGTAACCTACAATGCCGATAAAATCATTGATATCCTCCGTTTGCCTAAAGGAGTGGTACCCGTGGCTACCGTCACACTTGGCTGGCCCGATGAAAATCCGGAGCAAGTGGAGCGTTTGCCATTAGAGGCAGTGGTGCATCAGGAAACTTACAAGGATTATTCTGAAAAGGATATTGACCGTCTTTATGCAGAGAAGGAAGACCTTGAGGCCAATAAGCAGTTTGTTGCCGAAAACAGCAAGGAAACTTTAGCTCAGGTATTTACCGATATTCGGTACACGAAGGCGAATAACGAACATTTCAGTAAAGTTTATCTGGACGTCCTGAAAAAACAGGGTTTTCTGAAATAGAAAAAAATAAGTCAGGGCTTCACACGCAGTGAAACCCTGACTGCTTTATTTTGCGAATTATTGTGTCGTCTGTTTTTATTGTGTGTGGCTTTAACTTTTTCACATCACAAACCCCGGTGTTATTTTGTGAAACAGCATTCCCTGATTTTTTCTACTCTGATTTCCTGGACTCTAGTCCATAACCTCCATTCTCAATCAATCTAATGTTCTTCGGTTAGTGCGAAAACCGAACCCCAATTTGCTGCCCCAGCTCTCTTAAGTCTTTTATTACAGACTCTAAAACCGGAATTCCATTGGCAAGTCGTTCCTTTTCCAGTTCACGCTCCGGATCGCCGGGTATCAGCACTTTTTGTCCGGGAATAACAGGTTCCGCATTTCTGAATGTTTCAATCCAGCGATCCATTTCTTCTTTAAATTCACCAGCCGGCCGAAATGCATCAATACGCATGGCCCCGATAAAATGTCCGATGCCTTCACCAACCTGATGAGCCGGTGGTTCCAGGAAAGCAACAAACGGAGGAACCCATGGGCCGTAATTGGCTCCCGAAAGCACTCCGGAGAAAATATCCACCATGGCACCCAGGCAATAGCCTTTATGACTGCCATGTGTCCGGTCGCTACCCAGCGGCAACATTGCTCCTCCTTTTTTTAGTACTTCCGCATCATTAGAGGAGATTCCGTCTCTGTCCTGAGCCCAGCCTTCAGGAATGTCTTTTCCCTGTCGATTTAGAACTTCCAGTTTGCCGTTGGCAACAGGTGTGGTGGCCATATCTATTACCACCGGGGGCTGATGCAGGGCAGGGATGGCTACTGCAATGGGATTGGTGCCCAACAGCCTGCTTTTAGAAAAAGTAGGGGAGACCAAAGGACTTGCATTGGTCAGAGAAATGCCTATCATGTCGTGTTCCAAAGCAAGCATGGCATGATATCCGGCAATGCCAAAATGGTTGCTGTTGCGGATAGCTACCCATCCTGTTCCTGCAACCCTGGCTTTCTCAATGGCCTTTTTCATGGCCTCCGGAGCTACCATTAAACCAGGGCCCTGGTCCCCATCTATTACTGCAGTTGAAGGGGTTTCATGAACTATCTTTGGTTCAGGGCTGGCATTCAGCCTTTTTTGCTCCCAAAGACGAACGTATCCGCTTAGCCGGGCCACTCCATGAGAGTCAACTCCCCGAAGGTCTGCAGCGTTCAGAACATCTGCAGCTCTTTCAGCCTGAGAGGGCGAAGCACCTATCTTTTTAAATATTTCTGTGGTAAATTTTTTCAGGTAAATTGAAGGAATGAGCATAAAGATTATATTTCTTGTGTCGGTAAGAAGGAGACGGTGCTAAAATACAATTATTTATAGTTGACAAACGCAACCAAATTCATTTTTTTGCATCTAATTTTTGGTTTTTAATCGCTTTTGTCCGGGGACAATTGAAAAATTGAGATTTAGATTGCTTCGGTTCACTCGTAACGACCCCATTTTAACGGGATGAGGTGGGTAATATCATTTTAATGCCTGTCATTGCGAACCAAGTGAAGCAATCTCTTTTCTTTAACCGTTCACCTGTGGTTTTTATTTATCATTTAACTTCAAAAAATACCATCATGATACGAGTATTCATCATCACACTAATGATAACATTTTTAACCGGTTGCAGCTGGTTCGATAATGATGAGGAACCTGTGAAAAAAGATTTTGACCTGAAATCACTCGAAGTATTGGAAGCTACCGACCGATTTGGGTGGGAACTCCTTGAGTCCGTTAATGCGGATGCCAAAGCGGGTGAGAATGTTGTGATCTCTTCTTTTAGTGTTGCTCAGGCTTTGGGGATGACCACCAACGGGGCTGACGGTGAAACACTTGACCAGATGCTGGAGGTGATGGATTTTGGCGAGGTGGAGACGATGAATTCGGCTTTTAAAAATATCAGGGAAGTATTGAAATCAGCCGACTCTAATGTTGATATTGAGGTGGCCAATTCGGTCTGGTATAAGGAATCTTTGCCTGCTAAAAAGGAATTTGGAGAGGTTGTTGAAAAATATTATGATGCAGCTTTTCGTGGCGTGGATTTTTCCGATAAGGAAAGGACTAAAAATCTTATTAACAGTTGGGTAAAGGATAAAACCAGGGGGAAGATTCCCACCATCATAGATGAAATCAGCGATCAACAATATATGTTTCTGGTGAATGCTGTTTATTTTCTGGGGAAATGGCAGTATCAGTTCGATAAATCGGATACACGGGACCAGGACTTCTATTTGTTCGATGGTTCTGTGGTACAGGTTCCTATGATGAATCAGGAACTGGAAATTAAATATTTTTCGGATGCTGATCTCCGGGCTGTAAAAATGCCGTACGGTGATGGTTCTTTCTTCATGATTGTAGCTCTCCCCGAAGGTGATACTACGGTAGATCAGGTGATTGAAAATATGACCACTGAGAAGTGGGCTTCCATTTCGGAAAATATGAACGAGCGAAATCTAAAACTTTTCATGCCCCGATTCGAAGTGGAATGTAAGTATCTTCTGAATTCCAATTTAATCAGTATGGGTATGGAACTCCCTTTCTCCTTATTCAGCGCTGATTTTTCCAACATGATCGATGCACCTGTTTTTATTAGCAAAGTCAACCACAAAACTTACATTAAAGTGGATGAAGAAGGTACCGAGGCAGCGGCGGCCACCAGTGTGGGTATGGTTGTTACTTCTGTAGGTCCTGAATTGCCCGAATTCAGAGTTGATCGCCCATTTTTCTTTGCTATCGGAGAAGAGAAAAGCGGTGCTATTCTCTTCTCCGGAAAAATTGAAAATCCTTTGTGATGTTCAACTGTAAGCAACTCTTAAAGGCAAGAACGATAAGTTAACTGTCACATCCCTATAATGCTTCAGGTTCCATGTCTCAAAGAGTTGCTTGCAAATTTCTTTCGCTCTTTCAGGAATCTGAATTCCTCTTAATAGGGGCATCTCAGGATTGTTCTTTTCGCAGTTCCAAGCCAGAATTATCCAACTAAGAGCTGCCAGCTACCAGCTATGAGCCATCAGCTAAGGGCTAATACCTACGGCACCTATTCCCTATGGTTATACACCGCGCTGGCCTGAGCTGTGGGCATCAGTAGCATATCGTTGACATTAACATGCGCCGGGCGGGTAATCATGAACTCCACTGCATCGGCCACGTCTTCCGCGTAGAGTGGCGTAATTCCGTCATAAACTTTGTCTGCCTTTTCTTTGTCGCCATGGTAGCGCACCATCGAGAATTCCGTTTCCACCATACCGGGTGATATGGACGACACCTTAATATTGTGTGGTAACAGGTCAATGCGCATTCCCTTGGTGATGGCGTGCACGGCATGTTTCGAAGCACAATAAACATTTCCGTTGGCATAGACTTCCGAACCCGCAATGGAACTCACATTTATGATGTGGCCTTTTTTTCGCTTTATCATTCCGGGCATTACAGCTTTGCTAACCGCCAGCAATCCTTTAACGTTGGTGTCAATCATCTGCTCCCAGTCCATCCAGTCTCCATCCTGAATGGGATCGGCCCCTGCGGCCAGTCCGGCATTGTTTATCAGAATATCTGGTGATTTCCATTCTTCCGGTAAAGACAAAATGGCATTCTCCACCGCTTCTTTGTGACGAACATCAAACACGAGTGTTTTTACTTCTACGTTATTGTTACTCAGCTTTTGTGCCAGTTCATTTAGTCGGTTTTCTCTTCTTCCGGTAATAATGAGATTGTATCCGTTTCTTGCCAGCATAGCAGCACAGGCTTTCCCGATTCCTGAGGTGGCACCGGTTACCAAAGCAATCTTATTCATAATATTGTCCAATTTGTTTTGTGGTTATTTTTTTCTATTTTCAATGTCAAATATATCAAAAATCAGAGTAATTTCGGGTGGTTTCGATAATCGTGTAAAAGAGGTGTTTTTTTGAATACCTTTGAGTCTTTAATGAATCTGAAGCATGTGGTCTCCTCGAATGCTAACATGATTTGTTTTTTTACGAATAAAAACCGGGGCTCACTATTATTTTTGAATGTTTTGCTAACTTTAACAGTCCCAACCCTCAATAATCTGAAAAATTGTATTTCTATGAACCATAAAGACCTATCTACAATTGCCGATGCGGAGTTGTTGAATATGACTTCTGAAGAATTCGAAAAAATCGAATCCATTCTCGGACGACTCCCCAATAAACTGGAATTGGAACTCTTTTCCATCCTCTGGTCCGAACATGCCAGCTATAAAAACTCAAGGAAATGGCTGGAGTTATTACCTACTAAAAGTAAAAATGTATTGGTGGAAGCGGGGCAGGAAAGCGCCGGAGTGGTGGATATTGGAGATGGTCAGGTCGCTGTTTTTAAACTCGAGTCGCATAATCATCCTTGTGCCGTTCAACCTCGTTTGGGGGCATCAACCGGAATGCGTGTTGTTAACCGGGATATTTTTTCTATGGGTGCCAAACCTATTGCCCTGTTAAATTCTTTGCGTTTTGGTAAGTCTGATCGCGATACTGCGCGGTGGCTCTTTGATGAGGTGGTAAATGGTATTGCTGATTTTGAGAAAGGATTTGGAACGCCTGTGATTGGAGGAGAAGTGTTTTTCTGCGAAGCGTTTAACACCAATCCTATTGTCAACACCATGTCGATTGGTATTGCAAACAAAGGGGGGCTGGTATCGGCTGTTGCCAAAGGAAACGGGAATCTGGTGGCAGTGATTGGTGTTCCTACCGGTCGTGATGGCATAGATAGTGACGCTTTTGTGGCCGATAAAATTTCAGATAAGGAGACGAAGAGTATTTCTTTGGAACAAATGCGGGATATTGAATCGGAAAAACACCTTTACAAGGTTTTACGAAAGCTGATTGATGATAAACTGGTGATTGGTGTTCAGACCATTGGGGCTCAGGGGATCGTTGGGGCGCTTACTGAAATGGCAGCTCGAGGAAACAGTGGTGTTGAGTTTAATGCCGATCTGGTGCCTATGCGCGAAAAGGATATGACTCTTCGTGAAATCCTGATTTCCGAAACATGGGGCAGGATGTTGATTTGTATAACCCCCGAAAATGAAGAGAAAATCAGGAAGATTGTGGAGGAAGGGAAACTGACCATGGGAATCGTGGGGAATGTGAACGATAGCCAGTTATTGAAGTGCGGAATCAACGGGACTTCTGAAATCGAATTTCCTGTGAAATATTTGGGGTTGGCCGAAATGGGCCCGGTTTATGAGCGTGAAACAGCGACGGAAAGAAAGTTTCCTGAATCCATTAAAGTGGATGACCTCCCTGAACCGGATCATTATCCTGCCGCCGTGGAAAGTATGATGAAGTCGCTTAACGTTACTTCTAAGAAATGGCTGACACGCAAGTTTTCTAAAACTTTGCGTAAAGAATCCACAAGCACCAAGTTCCCGTCCGATGCAGGAATTATTGAATTGGGAAGTAATGATAAAGCTTTGTTGGCAACTGTAGATAGCAACCCCTCTTATTTTACTTCCGATCCCTACAATGGTGCTCGTATTTCCGTGGCAGAGGCTATGCGAAACATTGTGTGTGGCGGAGGTGTTCCTTTGGCTGTTTCCGATTGTCTGAATTTTGGAAACCCTTACGACCCTGAAGCCTATGCCGATTTCGTGGATTCAGTGAAAGGTATTGCTGATGCCTGTAAATTTTTCGACATCCCGGTAGTTAGTGGAAATGTCAGCTTCTACAATCAGCGTTCTGTAGAAGGGCAAATTATTCCGGTTATCCCTTCTCCTGTTATAGGTATGGTGGGAGTGCTCAAGGATGTGAATAAGCATACAACCTTGTCCTTTAAGCATAAGGGGGATATGATTTTCCTTGTTGGGCGTTCACGCGACGATATAAATGGTTCTGAGTATCTCAGGGCAGTACATGGAGTGGATGTTTCTTTACCACCCTATTTCAGTCTGGAAGAAGAGAAAAAACTCCAGGCTATTATTAGCGATCTGGTTGATCATCAACTGGCCAGGTCTGTTCACGATATCTCCAATGGCGGACTTTTCTTCACTCTTCTGGAATCCGGAATTCCTCTCAACTATGGGTTCGACATAACTTCTGATGCTGAAGTACGTCGAGATGCCTTCCTTTTTGGAGAGTCACAGGGGCGTGTGATAGTTTCGGTATCTCCTGAGAAACAAGACGACTTTGTGGACTTTATGATGGGAAAAGATATGCCGTTTTCTATTCTGGGCCATGTAACAAGAGGTGAAATCAGGGTAGATGATGAATCCTACGGTTTTGTGGAGGAGATAAAAGCCAAGTTCGAGAACCGGCTGAAATGGTGGGCCGAAGGAAAGGTATAAAAAAAACTAGGAGGTTACTGGAAGGGACTATTGATTTTTTATTTAGGAAGATTGCTGTTGATTTGTTTTTCGCAGCACTCTTCCTATTCTAGTTTCAAAAAGGTTTGTATTTTTGGCCTCATATAATTTACAGAATGATAAAACCATATAAAAACTTGGAAAGCAGTAAAAAAGAGCAGGTTCGATCCATGTTCGATCGGATAGCGCCTCGTTACGACTTGCTCAATCGGCTGCTTTCATTTGGAATTGATAGAATCTGGCGAAAAAATGTGGTGAAATTGCTCAAAGACCTGAAAGCTCCTCTTATTTTGGATGTGGCCACAGGGACAGGTGATTTGGCTGTGGAGATTTGTAAAATAAATCCAGTGGAAGTCTATGGGATCGATTTATCTCCTCAGATGCTTGAGGTAGCCCGAAAGAAAGTTCTGCAAAAAAGACTCCACATGACCATTCAGTTGAAAGAAGCCGATTCTGAGAATCTGCCTTTCGATGACAATTTTTTTGATGCGGTAACGGTGGCATTCGGGGTGCGAAATTTTGAGAATCTGGGCAAGGGGCTTGCTGAGATGCAAAGGGTGATGCGTCCGGGTGGAAAACTGATTGTGTTGGAGTTTTCCAAACCTCATAGTTTCCCGTTTAAGCAATTGTATCATTTCTATTTTACCCGTATATTGCCATGGTGGGGCGGGATGATTTCGAATGATAAGGATGCCTATAAATATTTGCCGGCATCTGTACTTCAATTTCCCGAAGGTACCGGGTTTGAAAATGAGCTTCGCGCGGCAGGTCTGGAACCTGAGAAATCGATTCCCCAAACTTTTGGAATAGCGACCATTTATGTGTCTGTCAAAAAGTAAAAGCAATAATCTGCATGTTTTTTCCGTTAGGCTGAAAAATAATTTGCTCTTGCGACTGTTCGTGCTATTTGTTTGTTTATTGGTCTTTCAGGCCCCTTCTTTTTCTCAGATGGAGAAGAAAAAGAAGGTGCCCAATTTGCCTGCCTTTGACTATAAACCATTGCATTTTGGGTTCCTGATAGGCCTGAATTCCATGGACTTTAAAGTTCGCCACAAATTGCCGGCAGATCGCCCGGACGGATTGGAAAATCGCTACGCGGAGGTGGTCAGTTTGAATCCCGGGGTAAATATCGGTATTGTTTCCAGTTTGCGTTTGAACAAAAATCTGAATCTACGTTTTTTGCCCGGAATCAGTTTCGGGCAGCGCGATTTGCTTTACATCCAGGACGGAGAACAGGATCAGGCACCTTTGGAGATTAAATCTACTTTTCTGGAGTTTCCGTTGTTGATTAAATTCAGCGGCGATCGGATGACCAATTTTAAACCCTATTTGATTGGTGGTATTAACCCTCGTATCGATTTGGCCAAAACCGAAAACGACGGACTCAGCCTCAAATCCAACGATTTGTATCTGGAATTGGGAACCGGCGTGGATATGTATTTGAACTATTTCAGGTTGTCCACTGAGATTAAAATTTCTGTAGGTCTTAGGAATGTGCTGAATCCCGGAGGAACCGGAGAACCTGAGGATGTTTTCTATACCGATGTGCTTGACAGGCTGTCATCGCGTTTGTTTGTTTTTTCTTTTTATTTTGAATAATGAAGCAGGAAGTAGCTTTACGACTTACGCCTGAACAGGCGTCGCAGGAGGAATTCTTTAAAAATATAGCAGCCCGGAAGATGAAATTATCTCCCGGAAAAATTACCGGTTTACGGGTGGTGCGTCGCTCAATTGATGCCCGACAAAGCCAGGTGATGGTGCAGGTGCACCTGGAGGTGTGGACCGGCGAGCCGATGCCGGCCCATGAACCCGTATCTTTTCACTGGCCCAATGTTGTCAACGCTTCGGAAGTGGTCATTGTCGGTGCAGGCCCGGGAGGTTTATTCGCCGCATTGAAACTCATAGAACTGGGATTCAAACCCATTGTGATTGAAAGAGGAAAGGAGGTTTCGGAAAGAAAAAAAGATCTTGCCCTGCTCAACAGAAATGAGCAACTCAATGAAGACTCCAATTATGCCTTTGGTGAGGGAGGTGCCGGAACTTTCTCTGACGGAAAGTTGTACACACGCAGTAAAAAGCGGGGTAACTTTCGCAATTTTCTGGAAATCCTCCACTTTCATGGCGCGTCAGACGACGTCCTGATTGACGCACATCCCCACATCGGCACCGACCGGTTGCCACGGGTTATCCGGAATATAAGGGAGACCATTATTGCAGCCGGAGGTGAGTTCCTTTTCAACTCCAGAGTGGTTGATTTTCTTCTGCAGGGAGATGAGATTGTGGGAGTGGAAATTGCCGATGGAACAAAAATTACCGGGAAAGCCGTTATTCTGGCTACGGGTCACTCGGCACGCGATATCTATTGGTTGTTGAATGAGAAGGGCATCGAACTGGAGGCCAAAACATGGGCTATGGGTGTCAGGGTAGAGCATCCGCAGGATCTTATTGATCAGATTCAGTATCATTCTCCAGAAGGAAGAGGCAACTATCTTCCTGCTGCGTCTTATAGTTTTTCGCACCAGGTGGGTGAACGAGGCGTTTACTCTTTTTGTATGTGTCCCGGGGGCTTTATTGTTCCCGCAATGACCAGCGCCGATGAGATGGTGGTTAACGGGATGTCTCCATCCGGCAGGAACTCCCCCTTTGCCAATAGTGGAATGGTGGTGGAAATCAGACCGGAAGATATACCTGAATATCATCAGTATGGCGCAATGGCGGGCTTGAAATATCAGCAGGATGTGGAACGACTGTGTGCGGTTAATGGTGGTCAGGGAGTGATTGCTCCTGCTCAGCGCCTGGTGGACTTTGTTGGGAAGCGTCTTTCTTACGATTTGCCCGAATGCTCCTATGTTCCCGGAACGGTGTCGGCTCCTCTGCACTTTATTTTGCCGGAGCATATTTCCACACGATTGCAGGAAGGGTTTAAATTTTTCGGAAAAAGGGCCCACGGTTATCTGGATGGGGATGCCATTGTGTTGGGTGCGGAGTCCAGAACGTCTTCTCCGGTGAGGATTCCCCGGGACAAAGATACTTTCCAGCATATCAGCATTAAAAGATTGTTTCCTTGTGGAGAAGGAGCGGGATATGCTGGCGGAATAGCATCTTCTGCAATCGACGGCGAGAGATGTGCGGAAGCGGTTGCCCGTCAGCTCAAAGACTTGAGCCCCTCCTGAATTCGGAGCAGACGATCGCTGCTGCAATTCCCACATTTAAAGACTCCATGCCTCCATCCGAAAATGATGGAACGGTTATTCGTTGGGTTACTAATTTTGCTGTTTCAGGACGTATGCCCCTGCCTTCATTACCCATGATTATTAGTCCTGACGAAGGTAAATCCATAGTGTAGATGTTGTTGCCGTCCATGAAGGTGCCAAAAACCTGCATGTTGAGTTCTGTTACCGATTTCTGACAAAAATCAGGTAAGTCGGTATAAATGATTTTAACGCGGGCTATAGCACCCATAGATGCCTGCACCACTTTGGGATTGAAAACATCTGCAGTATCTTCGCTGCAAACGATGGTACGGATGTCAAACCAATCGGCTAGTCGGATGATGGTTCCCAGGTTGCCGGGATCCTGGATGCCGTCCAGGCAAAGAGATAACTGACTCGAGTGTTGACCGAACCTGAACTTTGGAAATGGCTTTTTGAATACCCCGAGAACATTTTGGGGTGTTTTTAGAAAACTCAGTTTTTGAAGTTCCTGAGGAGTAATCACTTCTATAATGGAGTTTGATGCCTCTGGGGATATCTGAGACGCATCGGTGGTAAAAATTAACTCCGGCTGCATTCTGCTAATCAGTAAATCATTGATTAGCTTTGGGCCCTCGGCAACAAACAGACCATGTTTATCACGATATTTTTTTTGTGAGAGCGAAGAAATCAATTTTTTTTTTGTATGTCCTACCATTTTGGCTTTTTCTTTGTTTGCAAAAATATAATTATAACCGATATATTTGGTTTCTTTGTATTGTCAGGAAAAATGAATTCCCAATTATATTGTGATTACATTTATAATTAAAAATATAGGTTTTTTCAGGAATCTTATTCCGTTTATTGTCGGATTGGTACTTCTTTTCGGTTCAGGGTGTTCTTCTACCAAATTTGTTCCGGAGGGCGAATATCTGTTGACCAATGTAAAGGTAAAGAACAGAGGGGCCGATGTCCGCAAGGAACAATTAAATCCTTATATCAGACAGCAGGAGAATACCAAACTTCTGGGAGTATGGAAATTCTACCTTGGTCTTTACAATCTTTCGGGACGTGATGGTGATAAGGGCATCAATAAATGGCTGCGCAAAATCGGGGAGGAGCCGGTTATTTTTGATCCTTTCCTGGCTACTCAATCTTCAAAACAGATTTCACTTTTTCTGAAAAATCAGGGTTATTTTCAGGCATCTGTAAGCGATACAGCTTTATACTCGGGGAAAAAGAAAGTTAAAGTGACCTATGACATTAATCCCGGTAACAGGTATTATTTGAAAGACCTTCGTTATAGAATCGAAGATGACACCATCCGGGATGAAATTTTAAGAGATTCTCTTTCTACTTTTTTGCGGCCTGGTCGTCCCTTCACCGTTAATTTGCATGAGCGTGAGAGAGAACGAATTTCTGAGAACCTGAGAAGCAAGGGTTTTTACAAATTTTCTGAAGAGTTTATTTATTTCAGATCCGATACCACAGTCGGAAATCATCAGGTGATTGATTCTATGGTGGTGGTTAGTCCCGAAGATGCTTTTGGAGAGAAACATCACCGCAGGTATAAAATCAATGATGTCCTTTTTCATATTGGTATAGGCACCTCTGATGTCTTTGATTCTGACAGCAGCAACATGGCTGTCGGAACTGATACTTTAGAATACAAGGATATATTTGTAATCTTCACAGAAGAACTTTCGTTTAAACCCGAATTGTTGTCCAGTTCAAGTTATATTCATCCCGGTGACTTTTACAATGCTCGTTTGGCCAGCAGAACCCATCAGTTGCTTAGCGGATTGAGATTGTTTAAGTACATCAATATCCGTTTTCGGGAAACCGGGCAGGTCGATGTGGATGGCACTCCGCTTCTGGATTGCCTCATCCGTCTTTCCCCCGGAAAATCGCAATCGATCTCCTTCGATATTGAAGGCACCAACTCCTCGGGCAACCTTGGTGCTGCCGGTAATCTTACCTATCAGCACAAGAACTTGTTGCGTGGTGGTGAGTTTTTTACTTTTAATACACGTTTGGCACGACAAAACCAGTTTGTACGTACTTCGTCCGAGGAGTTTAATACATTGGAACTGGGGGCGGAGGCTTCGTTGGTTTTGCCCAGGTTTTTACTACCCCTGCGTATTGAGCAGTTCCGGCAGCGATACAATCCGAAAACTAATATCGGGCTGGCATACAACTACCAGCGGCGTCCTGACTATACCCGAACCATCGCAAATGCACGCTTGGGGTATAACTGGAAATCTTCAAGGTATATTTCTCATTCCTTTTATCCGATTGAGTTCAACTTTGTGAGTATTCCCCAGGTGAATGATGATTTTTGGGAAAGAATCCGTAACACTTTTTTGAGATATACCTATGAGGATCACCTCATAATGAATATGAACTATTCGTTTCTGCTGAATCAACAGGTTCTGGGACAAAGCCGTGATTTCTGGTATTTTAGGGCTAATGTGGAATCTGCAGGAAATCTTTTGGCATCAGTCTCAGGAATGTGGAACAAGGATTCTGAACAGGATTATGATGAGCTACTGGGGGTGCGCTATGCCCAGTATATTAAATCTGATGTGGATCTGCGGTTTAATAACCGTATCGACCGTTATACTTCATTGGTTTGGCGAGTTTTTGCAGGAGTGGGCTACCCCTATGGCAACCTGGATGTGTTGCCTTTTGAGAAACGTTATTTCTCAGGAGGGGCCAACAGCATTAGAGCCTGGCCTGTAAGGGGGCTGGGGCCCGGAAGTTACAACGAAGAAGGTGCGCGCTTTTATAATCAAACCGCCGATATCAAGTTGGAATTCAATCTGGAATATCGTTTTAAGTTG
Organism: Marinilabilia sp.; assembly: GCF_016278715.1. Taxonomy (GTDB): domain Bacteria; phylum Bacteroidota; class Bacteroidia; order Bacteroidales; family Marinilabiliaceae; genus Marinilabilia. Next base: position 18,271 of record NZ_JADQBH010000045.1, read on the forward strand.
TTTTGGATTCTCGAAGGGGCCTTGTTTCTGGATGTGGGAAATATCTGGAGTATCAGGGCGGATGCCAGTCCGGAAGGAGGATTGTTCCAGGTTGATAAGTTTGCTGAGCAATTAGCTGTTGGTACAGGGATTGGAACACGTTTTGACTTCAATTACTTTATTTTCCGGTTTGATGCAGGGCTCAAAACTCATGATCCGTCTCTTCCCTCGGGTGAGCGCTGGATTCCGGTTAACAGACCCTGGACGTGGAACGATGTTGGCTTTAACTTTGCTATTGGCTATCCGTTTTAGTTCATGGTGGAAATTCCTGATGGGTTGCTTTTTTTCCTATTTTATTTTTAAATTTGCACGGATTTGTAATTGATTTTGTATTATTTGATTACGTTTTGTTGCAAATCTTTATGTTTTTTAATAAGCTATTAATTTTACATCTTATCAAATAATTGTAATTATGAAAGAAAAAATTTTGGATGTTGTAAAACCAGGTGTTGCTGCAGGTAAAGACCTTCAGGAAATTTTCCGGGTTGCCCGCGAAAACCAATTTGCTCTTCCCGCAGTAAATGTTGTTGGATCCAACTCTGTTAACGCTGTGATGGAAGCTGCAAAACTTTCCAAGGCTCCTGTAATCATCCAGTTGTCGAATGGTGGTGCTGCTTTTTATGCAGGTAAGGCTGCCGATGGTGAAGGACAGGAAACTGCTATCAAAGGTGCTGTAGTTGCTGCCAAGCACGTTCACCTGTTGGCTGAATCGTATGGTGTACCTGTTGTTCTTCATACCGACCACGCTGCCAAGAAACTGTTGCCCTGGATTGACGGATTGCTTGACGAAGGTGAGAAGTTCTATAAAGAGACTGGTAAACCTTTGTTCAGTTCACATATGCTCGACCTTTCAGAAGAGCCTCTTCAGGAGAACATTGATATTTGCAAAAAGTATCTTGAGAGAATGAGCAAAATTGATATGACGCTTGAGATCGAGCTTGGAATCACCGGTGGTGAGGAAGATGGTGTTGACAATACCAATGTTGACAACGCCCTTCTTTACACTCAGCCTGAGGAAGTTGCTTTTGCGTACGAAGAGTTGAAGAAAGTTTCTCCTAACTTCACCATTGCTGCTTCTTTTGGTAATGTTCATGGTGTTTACAAGCCGGGTAATGTTGTATTGCGTCCTGATATTCTTAAGAAGTCTCAGGATTTTATTTCTAAGAAATTCGGAACAGAAGAGAAGCCGGTTAACTTTGTATTCCACGGTGGATCAGGTTCTTCAGATGCTGAAATTCAGGAAGCAGTTAGTTATGGTGTTATCAAAATGAACATCGACACCGATACCCAGTGGGCTTTCTGGGATGGTGTTCGTGCATACGAAGCCAAGCATCATGATTATCTGCAGGCTCAAATTGGTAACCCCGAAGGGGAAGATAAGCCGAATAAGAAGTATTACGATCCCCGGAAATTTCTGCGTGCAGGAGAAGAGGCTGTGGTTGAGCGCCTGAAATTGGCCTTCAAAGCCCTTAACTGTGTAGATGTATTGTAAGATGCACTTTATTTGTTCAATATTTCAAGCCCCCACGATTGTGTGGGGGTTTTTTTAGTTGTTCTTTTTTACTTTCCTACCATGCAAAACAACACACCTTCCAGAGATACTTTTTCAGGAAAATTTGGAATTATTGCTGCTGCAGCCGGCTCCGCAATCGGCCTTGGAAATATTTGGCGTTTTCCGTATGTGCTTGGCGAAAACGGAGGTGGTGCTTTTCTTCTGGTTTATTTGTTGTTTGTTATCTTGATTGGCGTGCCGGTAATGATTTCCGAGCTGTTGATTGGTCGAAATGCACAACTTAATGTATTTGGTGCTTTTCGAAAACTCGCTCCCGGTAAACCATGGTATCTGGTTGGTGTGATGGGGGTTGGAGCTGCGTTCCTGATTCTGGGGTTTTATGCGGTGGTGGCCGGCTGGACACTCCAATATGTATATTATTCTGTGACCAATGTTCTGGCCGGAAATACCCCTGAACAATTGATACAGGTGTTTGAAGGAGTTCAGTCTACTAAAGGCTGGTCTGTCTTCTGGACACTGCTTTTTATGGTTGGAACGGCCTATATTGTGAGCTCCGGTGTTGAAAAAGGCATCGAAAAATACACTAAAATTCTAATGCCTCTTCTGCTTTTGATTATTCTCATTCTAAACGTGAGAGCTGTTACCCTTGATGGCGCAATGGAAGGGCTGAATTTTCTATTTAATCCTGACTTTTCCAAGCTTAATTCTGATGTGATACTCGAAGCCCTGGGACAGGCCTTTTTCTCTCTCAGTATCGGGATGGGAGTAATCGTCACCTATGGTTCTTACATAAAAAAGAACGAAAGTCTGGGTGGTACAGCTCTTTCTGTTTCGCTTGCCGATACGCTGATTGCGGTCCTTGCGGGGGTTGCTATCTTTCCAGCTGCTTTTGCGTTTGGTATGGCTCCCAATCAGGGCCCCGGGTTGGTGTTTGTTACATTGCCCAATATTTTTAACCAAATGACAGGAGGATATATTTTTGGATTACTCTTTTTTGTGTTGTTGAGTATTGCTGCCTTTACTTCTTCAATATCTTTACTCGAAGTGGTGGTGGCTTATTTTACCGAAGAACTAAAACTTCGCCGAAAGCAGGCAACCTGGATTGCTGCAGGAATTATGTCTCTCCTGGCTATTCTTTGTGCTTTCAGTGATTCCTCATTTGGGGCATTCGATTATATTTCTTCTAATATCTTGTTACCGGTTGGTGGTTTTCTGGTGGTGGTTTTTGTGGGGTGGATCATGGAGAAGAATATGCCCCGGCTGGAAATCGAAGCCGATGGTCGCAAGGCACGTTACTATAAAGGATTTCAATTTGTTATTAAATTTTTGGCTCCCATTGCCATTGCATTGGTTTTCCTGAACGGACTGGGATGGATTTGAGATCTTCCAGGGATAAATTTTGAAAAACCAGTCTTATTGTTGATATAGTGCGGGTTATGTATTATCTTTCTCAATAAAAACCATGTGGAAAGATTGGTTAGCCTTTTCCCGACGAGAGCAATATGGTTTGGTTCTACTCAGTTTTCTGATTGTTGCGCTGTTAGCAATTCGGTTGCTTTTGCCTCTGCTTCAGGCCCGGGCTCAAATGGAAGTTGTTTCTGAAGTAGGGTTTTTTGAGGTGCTTGAAGAAACCACGGAACACAAATCTGAGAACAGGGCTTTTAAAAAAAATAAGAACTCCACCCATCACTTTGTCACCTTTGATCCAAATACCGTATCTGTCACTGAACTTTCTCAAATGGGGCTTTCGCCGTATGTGATTGTAAACTGGATGAAATTCCGTGAAGCAGGCGGTTGTTTTGCTTCTGCAGATGATGTGGGAAAAATCTATGGATTAGATTCGATGGTTTTGACCGGGATGATGACTTATGTGGATATTCCGGATGGGGGAGGGACTTTAAAAGAGGGGCGTTCATCAAACGGGTATAAAAAGAAATATTCGAATACACCCAGGAATAAGAGTAATGAGGCAGTCTCTGATTCCCCAAAGGATATTGAGATTATTGATCTGAATAAGGCAGACGCAGCGACTCTTCAAAAGCTTGATGGAATCGGACCCGTGTTTTCCCGGAGGATTGTTGATTTTCGTAATCTGCTGGGAGGGTTTTACAGTGTTGAACAACTCCGGGAGGTTTATGGACTTTCACCCGATTTGGTTGACAAAATCAGAGCGCATTTGGTGGTATTTCCAAAGGACGTGGTTAAAATAGACGTCAATTCAAATTCTCTTCGAACACTAAAAGCGCATCCCTATATTAATTTTTATCAGGCCAAAGAAATTGTGGAGTATCGCAGAAATCAAGGAGCTTTAACCGATAAAATGATTATGGAAGATTTTTCTTCTTTTGATGAAAAGGCGTTCAATAAAGTTTTGCCCTATCTCTCTTTCAAAGAGAAAAAGAAGCAGTGAAGAACAAAAAATTTGGAATTAACTTGTTTCAATCAATAATCTTCATTTTCTTTGCACCTGATTTTAAAAACACTGTTTTCCTTTATAACCAGCTAAAAGATTGGAGGTTGATTGTTTTTTTATTGAGAAAAAAGACTGATTTTACAAATATTCCCAATTAGTTTTTGCATCCAGATGAATGCGAAAAGGTTGTAATGAAATAAGTTGACCATCTAAGGCGTCAAATAATTTCGGTACAATCACTAAGTTTTGTTTTAGTTAGAAAGATTGAAGTTTAAAAATATTAAAAAATAATACCATGATCGTAGTTCCTATTAAAGAAGGAGAAAATATTGAAAGAGCTCTGAAGAAATTTAAGCGTAAGTTCGAAAAAACTGGTGCTATGCGCGAAATTCGGAGTCGTCAGGCTTTTACAAAACCATCTGTTCAGCGCAGAGAGGAATTGAAGAAAGCTGCTTATATTCAGAAGCTTCAGGAAGATTCTGAATAGACAAAAAATCTTTTTTAAAACGCCTGACTTTTCAGTGGTTTTTTCGTATATTCGTTAAAAGCAATAGTTGAAAAGTCAGGCGTTTTTTATGCAATATATCCACCCGTTTTTAAATTATCTGAAATTCGAAAAGCGTTGTTCCAACCATACATTGGTCGCCTATGAAGCAGATCTTAAACAGTTTGCTTTGTATATGGAAGAGATGGGTGTTGAGGATGAACGTATAATAAAAACACGTTTTATCCGAAGTTGGGTAGTTGCACTTCATTACGACAATCTTAAAGCACGGTCAATACACCGGAAAATTGCTTCTCTGAGAGCCTATTTTAAATTTCTTTTACGCGAGGATATAATGAAGGCTTCACCCGCCGAAGGGATTATCTTGCCTAAACTACCAAAAAATCTCCCCGACTTTGTGAAAGAAAAAGAGATGGACTTTTTGCTTGACCAGGTTCCTTTTAAGAACGATTTTGCAGGAGTCCGGGACAAGACGATTATCGATTTGTTTTACGGCACAGGAATTCGTCTTTCTGAATTGGTAGGGCTGACAGACCGGAGTTTTGATTTTTCTTCAGGGTTGGTAAAAGTATTGGGCAAGCGTAACAAAGAACGTTTGGTTCCCATGAACCAAAGTACAAAGCACAATGTTTTAAATTATATGGAGGTGCGAAATGCAGCGTTCCCGGACCGCGCCGCAAGTCCTTTCTTTTTAACAGATAAAGGGGAGGCTGTTTATAGCAAATTGGTTTATCGTATTGTAAACAAGCATTTGCGGGCTGTTACCACCATGGCAAAAAAAAGTCCTCATATATTAAGACATACGTTTGCAACCATATTGCTCAACAGAGGGGCTGACATCAATGCCATTAAAGAGTTGCTGGGGCATGCCAATCTTAATGCCACCCAGATATATACGCATAATACATTTGAGAAATTATCATCTATTTATAATCAGGCCCATCCCAGGGCCTAAATTAGTTGGAGGAGTGTCTATGAACATTACTATTGAATCGGTACATTTTGATACCGCGGAGAAACTTGAGGAGTTTATTAATCAAAAAGTTGGAAAACTTGATCAGTTCTCCGACAGCATTATTGGTGCAGAGGTGACTCTTCGCCTTGATAAAGCTGAAACATCGGAAAACAAAGTTGCTGAGGTGGAACTGGATATCCCGGGAAGCAATTTGTTCGCCAAAAAACAAAGTAAAACTTTTGAAGAAGCTGTTGATTCCACTTGCGAAGCCTTGCGCAAACAGTTGCTTAAGCGCAAAGAAAAGCTAAAAGCCAAATAGTTAAAAAAGAGTGCCGTAATATTTGGTGCTATTTGAAAAATATTATACATTTGCACACCGTTTTTGGTAGCTGGATGGCTGGCCGGAAACCATTTTAATAGGCTGGTTATATTTAATAACCAGCCTATTAAAATGAATGGGCAAAAAGATGAACTGCCTTTTTTCTGCTCGCTCAGCATAGATTGTTGTGCGGATTTTTTGGAAAAAAGAACTTCAATTGTGCATTATTGCATTGAAAATGTTTATCTTTATGGCCCAAAAATCAGGTGGTTTTGAAAAAATAAAGCCACTAAAATATTGATTTTTAGCAAATAAGTGGTTTCAATTTATATCTAATTGTCTAATAATTTCGAGTTATGGCTAAAGAAACATTTCAAAGGACGAAGCCTCACGTTAATATCGGTACCATTGGTCACGTTGACCATGGAAAAACTACTCTGACTGCTGCTATCACAAAAGTGTTGGCAAAGAAAGGTTGGTCCGAAGTAAAAGAATTTGATTCTATTGATAATGCTCCTGAGGAGAAAGAACGGGGTATTACTATTAACACTGCTCACGTTGAGTATCAAACTGGTGCTCGTCACTATGCTCACGTTGACTGTCCTGGTCACGCCGACTATGTAAAGAACATGGTAACTGGTGCTGCTCAGATGGACGGTGCTATTCTTGTAGTTGCCGGAACTGATGGTCCTATGCCTCAGACCCGCGAGCATATCCTGCTTGCACGTCAGGTAAACGTACCTAAAATCGTGGTTTTCCTCAACAAAGTTGATATGGTGGACGACGAAGAGCTTCTTGAGCTTGTTGAAATGGAAGTTCGTGACCTGTTGAACTTTTACGAGTTTAGCGGAGATGACGCTCCTATCATTCAAGGTTCTGCTCTGGGTGCTCTGGAAGGTGAAGAGAAGTGGGAAGAAAAAATTATGGATCTGATGGATGCTGTGGATTCTTGGATCCCTACACCTCAGCGTGATACTGAAAAGCCATTCCTGATGCCTGTTGAGGACGTATTCTCAATTACAGGTCGTGGAACTGTTGCTACCGGACGTATCGAAACCGGAGTTATCCATACTGGTGACGAAATGGAAATGATTGGTCTTGGAGCACATGCCAAGAAAACCGTTTGTACTGGTGTTGAGATGTTCCGTAAGATTCTTGATGACGGACAGGCTGGTGACAACGTTGGTCTTCTTCTTCGCGGTGTTGACAAAAAAGAAATTAAGCGTGGAATGGTTTTGGCCAAGCCAGGTTCAATCACTCCTCACACCAAATTTAAGGCTGAGATTTATGTCTTGAAAAAAGAAGAAGGTGGTCGTCATACACCTTTTCATAATAAATACCGTCCGCAGTTTTATGTACGTACATTGGATGTAACCGGTGAAATTACCCTTCCTGAAGGGTCTGAAATGGTTATGCCTGGTGATAATGTAACCATTACTGTTGACTTGATTTATCCTGTTGCATTGAACACAGGTCTGCGTTTTGCTATCCGCGAAGGTGGTCGTACTGTAGGTGCAGGTCAGGTAACTGAAATTCTGGAATAATCATTCCGAAACATATATTCGATGGAGAAGCCCCGTGCTTCTCCATCTTTATGAATACGGGTGTAGCTCAGTTGGTAGAGCACTGGTCTCCAAAACCAGGTGTCGGGAGTTCGAGTCTCTCCTCCCGTGCAGGATTTAATTATTACCCGAAGGTAAAGAGCTAAGTACAAAACAGAATATGAAAAAGATAAAAGCCTATTTTCAGGATGTTCATAATGAACTCATTAATAAAACATCCTGGCCTACATGGCCTGAGCTTCAAAACAGTGCTATTGTTGTTATGGTAGCTTCTGTTATTATTGCTGGAATTGTTTATGCGATGGATTATTCGTTTGACAATGCCTTGCAATGGATTTATCAGCAATTGTATTAAAAACTGGAAGAAGGAATTATTCCGATGAGTGATATTCAAAAGAAATGGTATGTCGTACGGGCTGTTACCGGGAAGGAAAAAAAGGCTAAGGAATTCATTGAAAGTGAAATATCCAGCCGCGACCTTCAGGATTACGTTAGCCAGGTATTGATACCTACTGAAAAAGTTTACCAAATACGGAACGGGAAAAAGATTAATAAAGAACGTACTTTTTATCCCGGATATGTATTTATTGAAGCTGCATTGGTCGGAGAAATTCCTCATATTCTTAAAGGTATTACTCATATTATTGGTTTCCTGGGAGGAGATAACCCTGTTCCAATGCGTGAGTCAGAAGTCAACCGGATGCTTGGGAAAGTGGATGAGTTGACCGAGAATGAAGAAGAAATCAGCATCCCGTTCTACGTCGGGGAAACCGTCAAAGTTGTTGACGGCCCCTTTAATGGCTTCAACGGGGTGATAGAAGAGGTGAATCAGGAAAAACGTAAACTCAAAGTAATGGTAAAAATCTTTGGACGTAAAACACCTCTTGAATTAAGTTTTTTGCAGGTAGAAAAAGAATAATTTCCGTTCATCGAGCAGCGGAGCTTCCAGGGCAATTTTTAATTGCCTCTGCAGGTGAAAAATGAAATGTTCTTGATTATCCTGATTATTAATAACCAACACGAATTGCTACGATGGCTAAAGAAGTAGAAAATTTAATCAAACTTCAGATTAGAGGTGGCGCAGCAAATCCATCACCTCCGGTAGGACCCGCATTGGGTGCCAAAGGGGTGAACATTATGGAATTCTGTAAGCAATTCAACGCTCGTACACAGGAAAAAGCCGGCAAGGTTTTACCTGTTGTCATTTCGGTTTACAAAGACAAATCTTTTGATTTTGTTGTTAAAACTCCCCCGGCTGCTGTGCAGTTGATGGAGTTGGCTAAAATAAAATCTGGTTCTGCTGAACCCAACCGTAAAAAAGTTGCTTCAGTATCATGGGATCAGGTTAAAGCTATCGCTGAAGACAAAATGAGTGACTTGAATTGCTTTACAGTCGAATCTGCAATGAGGATGGTTGCTGGTACTGCCAGGAGTATGGGAATTACCGTTGATGGTGATTTTCCGGTTAACAATTAAAATCCGTTTGCAACAATGACAAAACTAACAAAGAATAAAAAGTTAGCGTTAGAGAAAATCGATGCCGGAAAGCAATATCCCATTGAAGAAGCTGCTCAGTTGGTGAAGGAAATCACCAATACTAAATTTGACGCATCTGTTGATATTGACGTTCGTTTGGGAGTTGATCCCCGAAAAGCCAATCAGATGGTGCGTGGAGTGGTAACCCTTCCTAATGGTACTGGTAAAGAGACTAAAGTGCTCGTACTTTGTACCCCCGATAAGGAAGAGGAAGCTAAAGCAGCTGGTGCCGATCATGTAGGGCTTGATGAGTATATTGATAAAATCAAAGAAGGCTGGACCGACGTTGATGTTATCATTACTATGCCCAGTGTCATGGCCAAGGTTGGTGCTTTGGGGCGTATCCTCGGACCTCGTGGTCTGATGCCTAACCCCAAAAGTGGTACTGTAACCATGGATATTGCTAAAGCTGTCAGCGAAGTGAAGGCTGGTAAAATTGACTTTAAAGTGGACAAATATGGTATTATCCATTCCACTGTTGGTAAAGTCTCTTTTTCGCCCGAAAAGCTTACAGAGAATGTGCGTGAATTTGTAGGAAATATTATTAAGCTGAAACCTTCAGCTGCTAAAGGTACCTACATTAAAAGTATCGCGCTTTCTAGTACCATGAGTCCCGGTATTCGCATTGAACCCAAATCGGTTGAGGTTTAATTTTAATGTTAACTGAAGAGTATTAGGAATCATGAAAAAAACAGATAAAAGCGCACTGATTAAAGAGCTTTCAGAAAAAATCAATGAGTACAGTCATTTTTATGTGGCTGATACCCTTGGGTTGAATGCCTCTCAAACCAGCGATTTACGTCGTGCTTGTTTCAAGAAAGACGTCAAGATGATGGTGGTGAAAAACACCCTCTTCCAATTGGCTCTTGAAAAAAGCGACAAGCAGGTGGAAGGTATGGAGGAAGCCTTTAAAGGTACTTCTGCTGTTCTTTTCTGTAATACAGGAAATGTTCCTGCCAAGCTTATCAAAGAATTCCGCAAAGCTACGGAAAAGCCCGTTTTAAAAGGGGCTTACGTAGAGGAATCTGTGTATATGGGCAGTGATCAGTTAGAGACACTTAGTACCATTAAATCTAAGGAAGAATTGCTTGGCGATGTTATCGGTCTGCTGCAGTCACCTGCGAAGAACGTTATTTCCGCTCTGCAATCCGGAGGAACCAAAATTCATGGCATTCTCCAAACCCTTAGTGAGAAAGAATAAATTTTTACAAACTGAAACTGAAATTATTTAATACCTAGAACAATGGCAGATATTAAAAAACTTGCAGAAGAATTAGTGAATTTGACTGTGAAAGATGTTAACGAGCTTGCTGAGATTTTGAAAGATGAATATGGCATTGAACCTGCTGCTGCAGCTGTTGCTGTTGCCGGTGGTGCTGCTGCCAGTGAAGGTGCTGCTGTTGAAGAGCAAACCGAATTTGACGTAATTTTGAAGTCACCAGGTGGTTCTAAACTGGCTATCGTTAAACTGGTTAAGGAAATGACCGGTGTTGGACTCAAAGAAGCCAAAGAAGTTGTTGACAAAGCACCTGCTCCTATCAAGGAAAAAGTATCAAAAGAAGAAGCTGAAAGCCTTAAATCTCAATTAGAAGAAGCTGGAGCAGAAGTTGAACTTAAGTAAACAGGAACAATATACCTGAAAAATGGTTACGGTTTAGGAACCCATGATTATGGGATCCTAAACCTTTTTATGCTTATATGTTTAAGTTCAAATAATTCGTTGATAGATGACTCCAATTACTACCGAAAGGATTAGCTTTGCTACCATCAAAAACCAGCTGGACTATCCTGACTTCCTGGAAATTCAGCTGAAATCTTTCCGTGAATTTTTCCAGATGGGAACAACCCCCGAGGAAAGGAAAATAGAGGGGTTATGGCAGGTTTTTATGGAGAACTTCCCAATTACAGATACCCGGAACAATTTTGTGCTCGAGTTTCTTGATTTTGGTATTGATCCATCCCGTTATACCATTGAAGAATGCATCGAAAGAGGACTGACTTATTGTGTCCCCCTGAAAGCCAAACTTAAACTTTATTGTACCGATCCCGAACACGAGGATTTCGATACAGTTGTTCAGGATGTATATCTGGGTACTGTTCCGTACATGACCGATAAAGGTAGCTTTATTATTAATGGTGCCGAAAGGGTCATCGTTTCGCAGTTGCACCGTTCGCCCGGTGTTTTCTTCGGGCAAAGTGTTCATGCAAATGGAACAAAGTTATATTCAGCCAGAATTATTCCTTTTAAAGGGTCCTGGATTGAATTTGCCACAGATATTAATAATGTGATGTATGCTTACATCGACAGGAAAAAGAAATTACCTGTTACTACATTATTGAGGGCTATTGGGTATGAGAGTGATAAAGAAGTTCTGGAAATTTTTGACCTGGCCGATGAAATAAAAGTTTCTAAGACTGCCCTGAAAAAGGTGGTTGGACGTAAACTTGCTGCTCGTGTTCTTAAAACCTGGATCGAGGACTTCGTTGATGAAGACACCGGTGAAGTGGTCTCTATTGAAAGAAACGAAGTGGTTATCGATCGGGAGACTGTTTTGGAAGATGAGCACATCGAAGAAATCATTGACTCCGGAACCAAAACCATTCTATTGCATAAGGAAGATCAGAATCTTTCTGATTTTGCTATTATATACAACACGCTTCAAAAAGACCCGTGTAATTCGGAAAAAGAAGCGGTTGTTCACATCTATCGACAATTACGTAATGCCGAACCACCTGATGAGGCTACTGCCCGTGACGTTATCGACAAGCTTTTCTTTTCTGATAAACGTTACGATTTGGGTGATGTGGGTCGTTACCGTTTGAACAAGAAACTGAATCTTAATATTGATCTGGATACCAAGGTACTGACACGTGACGATATGATCGCCATTATTAAGTACCTGATTGAATTGATCAATTCTAAGACTGAGGTGGATGATATTGACCACTTGAGTAACCGTCGGGTTCGTACTGTCGGTGAACAAATGGCCAACCAGTTTGGCGTTGGTCTGGCGCGGATGGCGCGGACTATTCGGGAAAGAATGAATGTTCGCGACAATGAGGTGTTTACACCTATTGACCTTATCAACAGTAAAACGCTTTCTTCTGTTATTAACAGTTTCTTCGGAACAAATGCGTTGTCTCAGTTTATGGATCAGACAAACCCATTGGCCGAGATTACTCATAAACGACGGATGTCTGCGCTTGGACCTGGTGGTTTGTCACGTGAGCGTGCAGGTTTTGAGGTGCGTGACGTGCATTATACACACTACGGACGTTTGTGCCCTATTGAGACTCCTGAGGGCCCCAATATTGGTCTGATTTCGTCTCTTTGTGTATTTGCCAAAGTAAACACCCTTGGTTTTATTGAAACGCCTTACCGGAAAGTTGAAACCAGTAAGGTCGATTTAACCAATGAAGGGGTATTTTACCTTACCGCTGAAGAGGAAGAATCTAAAATTATTGCACAGGCTAATGCACCTCTTGATGAAAGTGGCGTTTTTGCCAACAACAAGGTGAAGGCTCGTCACGATGGCGATTTTCCGCTGATTGACAGAGAGGAAGTTGACCTTATGGACGTTGCACCAAACCAGATTGCTTCGGTTGCTGCTTCGTTGATTCCATTCCTTGAGCATGATGATGCCAACCGCGCCCTGATGGGATCGAACATGATGCGCCAGGCCGTACCATTGCTGCGACCCGAAGCGCCTATTGTTGGTACCGGACTGGAAGGTAAGCTGATTCGTGATTCACGAACACAAATTGTCGCTGAAGGCTTTGGTGTTGTTGAATATGTCGATGCTCAGGAGATTGTCATTAGATACGATCTTACTGATGAGGAGAAGTTTGTTAGTTTCGAGCCTGAAACAAAGAGATACAAACTGACCAAATACAAGAAAACCAACCAGAGTACCACCGTGGATATGAAGCCTCTTGTGAAAAAAGGCGATCGTATTGAGCCGGGGCAGATTATGACAGAGGGGTACTCTACCCAGAAAGGTGAATTGGCTCTTGGACGTAACCTTAAAGTGGCGTTTATGCCCTGGAAAGGATACAACTTTGAGGATGCTATCGTGATTTCAGAAAAACTCGTGCGGGAGGATGTATTTACATCAGTCCATATTGATGAGTATTCTCTGGAAGTTCGTGACACTAAGCGGGGATTGGAAGAATTAACTTCTGATATTCCCAATGTTAGTGAGGAGGCCACCAAGGAATTGGACGAAAATGGTCTGATTCGTGTTGGTGCTCATGTGAAACCGGGTGATATCCTGATTGGAAAAATCACTCCGAAAGGAGAGAGCGACCCTACACCTGAAGAAAAGTTGCTGAGAGCCATTTTTGGTGAAAAAGCAGGTGATGTGAAAGATGCTTCTTTAAAAGCTTCTCCATCTCTTTCAGGTGTTGTTATAAATAAAAAACTGTTCTCTCGTGTCGTTAAAGACCGGAAGAACAGGACTAGTGATAAACCTGCACTGGCTAAGATTGATCAGGAATTTGATCGTTCTATCGAGGAAATTAAAGGACGATTGGTTGATAAGCTCTTTTCTCTGATTAATGGCAAAACCAGCCAGGGTGTTAAGGATTATTTGGGTGCTGACCTTATTTCCAAGGGAACTAAGTTCACCCAGAAAATTCTTCAAGAGCTGGATTATCTTGCAGTAAATCCGAATAAATGGACTACTGATAAAGATAAGAACGAACTTGTACAGAGGGTAATTCATAATTACCGGATGAAGCATAAACAGCTTGAAGCCAAAGAGAAGAGACAGAAATACAATCTGACCATTGGGGATGAGCTTCCTGCCGGTATTGTTCAGTTGGCTAAAGTTTATATTGCCAAAAAACGGAAAATTACCGTTGGTGATAAAATGGCCGGACGACATGGTAATAAAGGTATTGTGTCACGGATAGTGCGTCAGGAAGATATGCCTTTCCTGGAAGACGGAACTCCTGTGGATATTGTTTTGAACCCGCTGGGTGTGCCTTCAAGGATGAACCTGGGACAGATTTACGAAACTGTTCTTGCCTGGGCCGGTGATGTGCTTGGTGTGAAATTTGCAACTCCTATTTTTGACGGTGCTTCCAATGAAGACCTGACAGACTGGACACGTAAAGCCGATGTGCCAGACTTTGGTAAGACATATTTGTATGACGGTGGTACCGGAGAGCGTTTCCATCAGCCTGCTACAGTTGGTATTATCTATATGCTGAAGCTTGGTCACATGGTCGAGGATAAGATGCATGCACGTTCTATCGGACCATATTCTCTCATTACTCAACAGCCGCTTGGTGGTAAAGCACAATTTGGTGGTCAGCGTTTTGGTGAGATGGAGGTATGGGCTCTTGAGGCATTTGGTGCTTCTCACATATTGCAAGAGATTCTAACAGTGAAATCTGATGATGTACTTGGACGTGCCAAGGCTTATGAGACCATTGTTAAAGGTGACCCGATGCCAATGCCGGGTATCCCTGAATCACTCAATGTTTTGCTGCATGAAATGCGCGGCCTTGGATTGAGTGTGAATCTTGAATAGTAAGTACTCTGGCGGTGTGCTTCTCTAAAAAGGAAGTATACAATGCCTCTCTTTTAGTTTAAACTCTTAATACTCGGCTATATATGGCATTCAGAAGAGATCAGAAAGTCAAGAGTAATTTTTCCCGTATTACCATCGGGCTGTCTTCACCTGAGGAAATTCTTGAGCGATCAAGTGGTGAGGTCCTAAAACCCGAAACAATCAATTACCGTACTTACAAGCCTGAACGGGATGGCTTGTTCTGCGAGCGCATTTTTGGGCCTGTAAAGGACTATGAGTGTCATTGCGGAAAATATAAAAGAATTCGTTACCGGGGCATCGTTTGTGATCGCTGTGGTGTGGAAGTGACCGAAAAGAAAGTTCGTCGTGAACGAATGGGCCACATCTCACTGGTTGTTCCTGTAGCTCATATCTGGTATTTCCGTTCTTTACCCAACAAAATTGGGTATTTATTGGGATTGCCTACCAAGAAACTGGATTCTATTATTTATTATGAGCGTTATGTCGTTGTTCAGGCTGGTGTTACAGCTACTGACGGTGTAAAATATATGGATTTTCTTACTGAAGAGGAATATCTTGATATTTTAGACAGTTTGCCTAAAGACAATCAGCATCTTGATGACGATGATCCTAATAAATTTATCGCCAAGATGGGGGCTGATGCATTGCATATGATTTTATCCCGCCTCAATCTCGACGAATTGTCTTATGATTTGCGTCACAAGGCCGATACCGAAACGTCTCAGCAACGTAAAAATGAAGCTTTGAAACGTTTGCAGGTTGTGGAGTCGTTTCGTGAATCAAAAGGGATTAATCGTCCTGAATGGATGGTGGTAAAAGTGGTTCCTGTAATTCCCCCGGAGTTAAGACCTCTTGTTCCACTGGATGGCGGTCGTTTTGCAACATCCGACCTCAACGATCTTTACCGCAGGGTGATTATTCGAAACAACCGTTTGAAGCGTTTGATTGAGATTAAAGCTCCTGAAGTAATCCTTCGTAACGAGAAACGTATGCTTCAGGAATCGGTAGATTCACTCTTCGACAACTCTCGTAAATCAAATGCAGTAAAAACAGATGCCAACCGTCCGCTGAAATCGCTTAGCGATAGTTTGAAAGGTAAGCAGGGACGTTTTCGTCAAAACCTGTTGGGTAAGCGTGTTGACTATTCTGCCCGTTCTGTAATTGTGGTTGGTCCTGAATTGAAGATGCACGAGTGCGGTATCCCTAAAGATATGGCTGCTGAACTTTACAAACCTTTTGTTATCCGTAAACTGATTGAAAGAGGTATTGTAAAGACTGTTAAATCGGCCAAGAAAATTGTTGATCGTAAAGATCCTGTTGTTTGGGATATCCTGGAAAATGTGTTGAAAGGACATCCGGTAATGTTGAACCGGGCCCCAACACTTCACCGATTGGGTATTCAGGCTTTTCAGCCTAAATTGATTGAGGGTAAGGCTATTCAGTTGCACCCGTTGGCTTGTTCGGCATTTAACGCCGACTTTGACGGTGACCAGATGGCGGTTCACCTGCCTTTGGGTAATGCGGCTATCCTTGAAGCCCAGATGCTTATGCTGGCAAGTCAGAACATCCTGAACCCTGCCAACGGAGCACCGATCACAGTTCCTTCTCAGGACATGGTACTTGGATTGTATTATATGACCAAAGCCAGGCCCGGAGCTAAGAATGAAGGTCTTGTGTTCTACTCTCCGGAAGAAGCTAAAATTGCTTACAATGAGAAGCAGGTTGAACTTCACTCTAAAGTGAAGGTGAAAACCATGGATCTTAATGAAGATGGCGAGTTGGTGGAAACCATGATTGATACAACTGTTGGGCGTGTCTTGTTTAATGAGTTTGTTCCAGCAGAGGTAGGTTTTATTAATACCTTGCTTACCAAGAAATCATTACGTGATATTATTGGAAAGGTTCATAAGGTTTGTGGTTCTCCCAGAACGGCAGACTTCCTTGATGATATCAAATCCTTGGGATACCGTTTGGCATTCGAAGGTGGATTGTCATTTAACCTGCAGGATGTAATTATCCCTGCAGAAAAAGTGACTTTGGTGGATGAGGGATATGCTGAAGTTGATGAGGTGATGAATAACTACAATATGGGTTTCATTACCAACAACGAAAGATATAATCAGATTATTGATATCTGGACACACGTTAATGCCCGTTTGACTCAGACACTGATGACCCAGTTGAGTTCAGACAAAGACGGTTTTAACTCTGTTTACATGATGCTTGACTCAGGGGCGAGGGGTTCGAAAGAGCAGATTCGCCAGTTGTCTGGTATGCGTGGTTTGATGGCTAAGCCGCAGAAGTCCGGAGCTGAAGGTGGACAAATTATCGAAAACCCGATTTTGTCTAACTTTAAAGAGGGACTTTCTGTACTTGAGTACTTTATTTCTACCCACGGTGCCCGTAAAGGTCTTGCTGATACAGCTCTTAAAACTGCCGATGCAGGTTATCTTACACGTCGTTTGGTAGATGTTTCTCAGGATGTTATCATTAATGAAGTTGACTGTGGAACATTACGTGGTTTGACAGCTATGGACATTAAGAGCAACGAAGAAGTTGTCGCCTCTCTTTATGAGCGTATTCTCGGACGTGTTTCTGTTCACGATGTTTATCACCCCAATACAGGGGAGATTATTGTGAAGAGTGGGGAAGAGATTACTGAGATTGAAGGCCGCATTATTCAGGATTCTCCTATCGAGCGAGTTGAAATTCGGTCGGTACTGACTTGTGAATCCAAGAAGGGTGTTTGTACCAAGTGTTATGGTCGTAACCTTTCAACCGGGAAACTGGTTCACAGAGGTGAGGCTGTTGGTGTAATTGCCGCCCAGTCTATTGGTGAGCCTGGTACTCAGTTGACACTGCGTACATTCCACGTTGGGGGTACTGCTTCCAACGTAACGTCCGAAAACAGTATGCTTGCCAAATATGAAGGCAAAGCTGAATTTGATGAATTGCGGACAGTGCCTTATACTACTGATGAAGGAACCGAAGTGGATGTAGTGATTGGCCGTTTGGCTGAGTTACGTATTGTAGATAAAAATACAAATATTGCCCTTACTACACAGCCTATTCCTTATGGTGCCAAACTTTATATTAAGAATGGAACCGATTTAAAGAAAGGCGACCTGATTTGTGAGTGGGACCCATTTAATGCCTTGATTATTACCGAAAAAACCGGTAAGGTTTCTTTCGAGAATATGATAGATGGGGTTACTTTCAAAGAGGAGTCGGATGAGCAAACCGGATATCGCGAGAAGGTTATTATTGAGACTCGTGATAAGACTAAAAACCCCGGATTGCATGTTTTGGACTCTAATGGTGAGGTGCTGAAAACATACAACCTTCCTGTAGGGGCCCACATCTCAGTGGATGAAGGCGACGAAATTAAGCAGGGTGAAACAATGGCTAAGATTCCTCGTGCCATGGGACGTTCCGGTGACATTACCGGTGGTCTGCCCCGTGTTACTGAGTTATTTGAAGCTCGTAACCCGTCCAATCCTGCAGTAGTGTCGGAGATTGATGGTGAGGTTGCTTTTGGAAAAATAAAACGTGGTAACCGCGAGATTATTGTTACTTCCAAGAACGGTGAAGTGAAGAAATACCTTGTATCTCTTTCCAAGCAGATTCTTGTGCAGG
Organism: Marinilabilia sp.; assembly: GCF_016278715.1. Classification (GTDB taxonomy): domain Bacteria; phylum Bacteroidota; class Bacteroidia; order Bacteroidales; family Marinilabiliaceae; genus Marinilabilia. The sequence continues at coordinate 36,307 of NZ_JADQBH010000045.1, forward strand.
AGAACGATTATGTTCGTGCAGGCACGCCGCTTTCCGATGGTGCTACCACACCTTCTGATATCCTTGCTATTAAAGGACCTACTGCAGTTCAGGAATACATTGTGAATGAAGTTCAGGATGTGTACCGTCTGCAGGGTGTGAAAATCAACGACAAGCATTTCGAGATTATCGTTCGCCAGATGATGCGTAAAGTTGAGATTGCCGATGCTGGTGATACTCGTTTTCTTGAACGTCAGATAGTGGACAAGATCGAATTCATGGAAGAAAATGATGAGATCTGGGGTAAAAAAGTGGTTGTTGATGCGGGTGATTCACCAACCTTGCGTCCCGGGCAGATTGTTAATGCCCGTAGATTGAGGGATGAAAATTCTCAGTTGAAACGCAAAGACCTGAAGCTGGTTCAAATTCGCGACGCAGTGCCTGCTACCTCAGGTCAGGTGTTGCAAGGTATCACCCGTGCCGCATTGCAGACCAAGAGTTTCATGTCCGCTGCTTCCTTCCAGGAAACAACGAAGGTGTTGAATGAGGCTGCCATTCAGGGTAAAATTGACAGACTTGCTGGTCTTAAGGAGAACGTTATCTGCGGACACCTTATTCCTGCTGGTACTGGTTTGCGTGAGTATGACAAGATTATTGTTGGTTCTCAGGAAGAATACGATAAGCTTGTTAATAAACGTGAGTCTGAAGCAGTTAAATAATTGACTTACATATCTCCTGAACTTCGGGAAATAAGTAATATTTATATTGAAGCGCAACTCCGGAAAATCCGGAGTTGCGCTTTTGCTTTGTTTACCGGGTGTTTTTTCCTTGAAAATCGCCCTATTTTCAATACCTTTACTCATCAAATTAAAATGAAAGAAAATGGAAGACCAAAACAACAAAAAGGGACAGGTTAAAATTGAATTGAATCAGGAAGTTGCACAGGGAATTTATTCAAACCTTGCAATTATCAGCCATTCTCCTTCCGAATTTGTAATAGATTTTGCAAGGGTTATGCCCGGTGTTCCGAAAGCTTCGGTGAAATCACGTGTGGTTTTGACCCCGGAACATGCCAAAAGATTGCTTCAGGCATTGAAAGATAACATTGCCAGGTTTGAGGAGATTCATGGCCCCATAAAAAATATTGCGGGTCCTAATGATCATGGCAGTGGGTTTCCGCCGATGAATTTTGGTCCTACAGGACAAGCTTAGGATTTTCTTCAACACAATTCCTTATATTCACAATAAAATGTAGGGAGCAAAGATTCTTTTCACGCCCTGATGGACGGTTTCACCTATTATTTGGAAATGGTCTGGTACTGGAACAGATCCAAAACGAAATGACAGAAGAAGCCGAAAGCAGAGCGTCATGGACTGAAGATTTGGTTGAATGCAAGCTCTTGCTTCAGAAAAATATCTTTTGTTTCTATAGCGGATGCTCAATACTTTGCAATCTTTTTGTAACTGACTGGGGCTAAATTGTTTGTTGATAAAACAGAAATTGGCTGCAGCTTTTTAATAGTAAAAAATATGCGTTGTTGTTCTGCGTTTAGTCTTTTCAGAGGGCTAGGGTTCTAAGGAACAAGCCTTTTCTTGGATTGATTTGAGTCAGAAAATGTCTTTTTATTTTCTTCCTTTTTTCGCTGTATCGACGGTTCTCTCAGAAAATAATATGCACCATTCTCTGTGAGTTTGATGTCAATAATGCCTAAAACAATAAGATTAACCAGGGTATTCTCTGCCTTTTTCCTTGAAATGCCGGCGATGCGGGAAAATTTTGAGTGGGTTATATATTGGTCCTCATTGTTGAGCCAGGTTAAAAGAAGCTGTTCGGGTTCCTTGAGTTGAAAAAACGTGCCTTTATTTTTTCGTTGTCTCATCCATACTTTGAGCAAAATCTGATTGGCCAGGAGATTTTGGTCCTTTACGCGTACATAAACTTTATATTTGCCGTCTTTAGTCGGGGCTTTATGTGGCTTCTTATCACTTCGGGGAACAATTATCTCCACAACCGTTTTGCCGTCAAGTTCATGCTCGCGGGATTCGAAAACCACAGGAGGTCTGCAAAATCTTTTGGCAGCAGCATCTACCATATAAAACTCCTCATCCGAAGAAACGCCTGCAATACGGCCGTTGTCTTTAACACCCACCAATAATCTTCCACCTTCTGTATTTGCAAATGCAGCAAGGGAACGAGCTATCTTCCGGCTGTCGTTGATGGCATACTTGAAATCCTGTCGTATGTGTTCGCCTTCCGAAATCAGATTCTTCAAATAATTCTTCACGTCCAAACTCCTTTTATGAAACAAATTTCGTTAAAAATAGGGGGAATATGAAATAAACATCAATGTTCTTAATTCAGTGTTTAGAATCAATAAAAATTTAGTGGCTATCTCTGTATTATGACAAAAGTCATAGGTATCGTCTGTTTAATATGTCAATTTTAATAAAGAAAAAAATCTTCAATAATGTGTTTTTCTTAAAATCAGTATTATGCCACATACCGGTGAGTACATTAAAAAGCTTGCGGAACGTCACGGCCGCCGTCTTGAAAGTTTGCTTCCTATACTGGAAAATGTTTATGAAGACCATCACATTATACCCGAAGATGCAATGGTCGAAATCGCCAGGGAATTGGATGTTTCTGCGGCAAAGGTTTATGGCACCGCCACCTTTTACTCGTTTCTTGAAACTTCAAAGGGTGGAAAGTACGTGATAAGAGTCTGCAAAACTATTACCTGCATGATGCATGGTAAAAATCAGATAATAAAAGAACTCGAGGAGTTGTTGAAAATAAACCTTGGAGAGACCACGCCTGACGGTTTGTTTACATTGAAAGAGACCAATTGTCTTGGGCAGTGTCACCGGGGACCGGCAATGCTGATTAACGACACTCCATATACCGAACTTACTCCCTCGAAAGTGAGAGATATTATTAACGAATACAGGTTGATTGCCCAAAAGTCTGCTTCCTGAATATTGAGTTTTTTTGTCTTTTTGGTAATCCACTACTTATTGAAAAATCCAGGTTATGAAGAAAGGTCTTAAACGTCTCGATTTAATATTTAAGAATGAACATGACTGTGATGTTATTCTGAAAAAGTCGTTAAACCGTTCCAATGAGGAGTTGGTTGAGGATTTGATTAGCTCAGGCCTGAAAGGTCGGGGAGGTGCCGGTTTCCCCACCGGCTTAAAATGGAAACTTACGGCTGAAGCACCGGGCGACGAAAAGTATGTTATCTGCAATGCCGATGAGGGAGAGCCCGGCACTTTTAAAGACCGCGAGATTCTTTCCAGTGTTCCTCACAAAGTATTGACAGGAATGGCTATCTGTGGACGCATTGTTGGTGCACAGCGAGGGTTTATTTATTTAAGGGGAGAGTATAAGTTTTTAATCCCCGAACTTCAGAAAGCCATCAACGACTTTCATGAGCTTACGGATAAGATGAAACTGCCGTTCCGGGTTGAAATATTTACGGGTGCAGGTGCTTATATATGTGGAGAGGAGTCGGCTCTGTTCGAAAGTATGGAAGGACACCGCGGTGAACCTCGGAACAAACCACCGTATCCTACCGATGCGGGCTACCGGAACCGACCTACCGTTATAAATAATGTGGAGACGCTTGCTCATACTTATTCTATTTTAAAATACGGTCCTGAGAAGTTCCGTGATCTGGGTGTTAAAGATAGTCGTGGAAGTAAAGTCTTTTCGGTTAGTGGGGATACGCCCATTCCCGGAATTTATGAATTGGAGTTTGGAATGACTCTTCAAAAGTTTGTGGACGACTTCGGTGATGGAGATGCAAAGGCGGTACAGGTTGGAGGAGCAGCAGGATTTTGTGTGCCCCGGAAGAAGTTCGACAAAACAGTAATCGGGTATCAGGGGAAACTCACCGGTATTAGTTTGCCTACAGGGGGTTCTATGATGATTTTTAATTCATCGCGCTCCATGTATAATGTTTTGCACAATTATCTTGATTTTTTTGTGGAGGAGAGCTGCGGACAGTGTACTCCCTGCAGGGTTGGCACTCAACAATTGCTGTTGGGGATAGAAGCTGTCAAGCGGGGCGATAAATCCTCGCAATATCTTGAAAAGCTGCTGGAACTTGCCGAAACCATGAGGGTTACTGCAAAGTGTGGGTTGGGACAATCGGTAGCCAACTCCTTTAGTTCCATTGTCGAAAATTTCCGTGAAGAAATGATTTATTAATCAGGTTAAATCCGGTTTTGTTATGGACGAGAAAGTAAATCTTAAAATAGACAATCTCAGTGTTTCAGTTGATACAGGGACTACCATACTGGAAGCTGCCCGAAAAATTAATATCCGAATTCCCACATTATGCCATCATGAGGATTTGTGTGTGGCAGGAAACTGCAGGGTGTGCGTGGTGGAAGAGAGCGGAATGGGGCGTTTGCAGCCGGCTTGTGCGATTCCCGTTAGTGAAGGGATGGAAATACATACCAATAGCATGAAAGTGCGTAATGCCCGTAAGCAAATTATTGAGTTACTGATTTCTGAGCATCGGGCCGAGTGTACTACCTGCTACAAAAACGGGAAATGTGAACTCCAGGCTCTTTCCAATGAGTACATCGTGGGAGAAAGTGGCTTTCTTCCCCTGGTGCCATTGAAAGGGTATACCATAGATGAGTTTTCTCCTTCCATCATCAAGGATGACTCTAAATGCATTCGTTGTCAAAGGTGTGTTAGAACCTGTGACCAGCTCCAAAGTGTGGGTGCTTTAACAGTTGCTCATAAAGGGGGGGAGATGAAAATTTCCACCTTTTTCGACAAGCCTATTTATGAGGTGGTTTGCACCAATTGCGGGCAGTGTGTGAATCGTTGCCCTACAGGAGCGCTAACCGAAAAGACTTACATTAATGAGGTTTGGAATGCCATTGACAATCCTGAAAAATTTGTGGTGGTTCAAACTGCCCCAGCTGTGAGAATTGCGTTGGGTGAAGCGCTCGATATGGAACCCGGCGAAATTGTTACCGGAAAAATGGTGGCGGCACTTCGTCGGATGGGTTTCAATGCTGTTTTGGATACCGACTGGTCCGCCGACCTGACCATCATTGAAGAAGGAAATGAACTTCTTCAGCGGCTGAAAAGAGTATTGAAAGATAAGGAGCCGGGTGTGAAGATTCCCATGACTACTTCCTGCTCTCCTGGTTGGATAAAATTCATTGAACACACATTTCCAGATTTTCTGGAACATCTATCCACCGCCAAATCGCCACAACAAATGTTTGGAGCATTGGCCAAAACTTTTTATGCCGGCAAAATAGGCGTTGAACCTTCTAATATGGTAAGCGTATCGGTAATGCCCTGCACCGCTAAAAAGTTTGAAGCCAACAGACCTGAAATGCGTGCAAGTGGCTATCAGGATGTGGATTTTGTGGTCACTACCCGCGAGTTGGCCATGATGATAAAACAGGCAGGAATTGATTTCCGTTCGTTGCCCGACGACGACTACGACACCATTATGGGTGAGAGCACGGGAGCCAGTGTGATTTTCGGGGCTACCGGTGGTGTGATGGAAGCTGCTTTAAGAACTGTATACGAAGTAGTTACAGGTCGTGAAATTCCCTTTGACGGACTGAATATCATGCCGGTTAGAGGAATGGAGAACGTTAGAGAAGCTTCCCTGAAAATTGAAAATCCTTTGCCCGAATGGGACTTTTTGGATGGAGTGGAAGTGAAAACCTGTGTAGCTCACGGTTTATCCAACGCCAAAAAGGTGATGGAGCAGGTAAAAAATGGAGAAGCTGACTACCACTTTATCGAAATTATGGCCTGTCCCGGTGGATGCCTGGGAGGCGGCGGTCAACCGTTGCCAACCTCCCCTGAAATAAGGAAAAAGAGAGCTGAAGCTATTTACAGGGAAGATGCCGGCAAGAAGATTCGGAAATCTCATGAGAACCCGGAAATCATTCAGGTTTATGAGGAGTTTTTAGTGGAACCCCTGGGGCACAAGTCCCATGAGTTGCTTCATACCACATATACCCCACGGAACAGGTATTAGTGATTAAACAAGATTATATGGTTTAACATTTACCCGCAGGGTACATACAAATCATGAAGGGGATTGACAAAAAGAACCGGGGTATTGCCCCGGTTTTTTAATAACCGGATTTCCGGTGGTCCGGTAAATACATACTCCGGGGAGTTGAGGCGCGTGGCTGGTAGCACCAAAAGACTATCCCTTGAGTTTCCCGCCATTTCAATGGCTTTTGAACGTGCTTCTTTTCTTTTGCATCCTGCAGGGCAGGTTTCGAAAACCACATTTGACTGGTTGAACAGATTTCTGATAAAGGCAAGATTTCTTTGCAGGTACTGTTTGGTGGTTTTATTTCTGAATTCCGGATGAATAATGTGTAGTCTGCCCTGATGAGTTCTGGTCCAGAATCCGGCCCAGGCAGAGGCTTCTTTTTCCCCATCTTGCAGGCACACAGGAAAAAATATGTTTTCGGGACACCACCCGGAGTCAGGGGCATCGGGCAATACCAGATAGGGTACTTTCAGGCTTCTGAATTTTGCGAAAAAGTGAGTGGCTTTATTTCGGCTTTTCAGGTTGATTACCTTGGGAGTCAACACCACCAGAGTTACATCGTGTTCTGTGGAATTCAGAAAGGAGTAGATGGTATGGAAAAAATTCTTGTCGGAATGCTGTACGGTAACCGATGCATGAACGAGTGGGTTTCTGACTTCTTTTTCGGATTTGTTGTAGGTGAAAGGAATTAATTGATAATCGAGATTTCTGGCAATCCGGGTGCCTGCCGACATTAGTTGGGCCGCGTCATCGTCAGGTGAAATGGGAAGTAACAGGCTTGCCATAAATATAGAGTTTTTTGCTAATTTTTAATCCCTACAAATAGAGGAACGGTTGTTTGGGATGAGTTAAAAATATGTAATTTTAGTGAGATGGCAATTGTTGTTGAATTGTTCATCCGGAACAACGGCTAAAAATAGAAGCCATGAGCAATGAAATAGATATGACTATATGTCTGGGGAGCTCTTGCTTTTCGCGAGGGAACCGTTATACCATGGAGTTGATAAAGAGTTATCTAAAAGAACACGACCTGCAGGACAGGGTATTCTTTCATGGTGACCTTTGCGACGGGCTTTGCGAACAGGGTCCTGTTTTAAAAATAAACGGAGAGGTATTCCGGAATGTTACCTCAGACAATATTTATGAAGTTCTCAATGATTTTTTCTCTCGTGAGGATATTGGTTAAAAACGAATTTGATTTTTATGGCTCAGTTGATTCATGTCGACCCCGAAAAGTGTAATTTAAGTCTTACCTGCATCCGGGTTTGCCCTGCCAAAGCCATTCGCATTGTTGACAAACATGCAGAAATAATGCCGTCACGGTGTATTGGCTGTGGAAATTGCGTGACTATGTGCGCTCAGAATGCCATTGAAGTACGGGACGAGAAACAACGCGTCCGGAATCTTCTTGACGGAGACACACCCGTGGCTGCAATCTGCGACCCTACTATCTCTGCTGAGTTTGTGGATATCTCCGATTACAGGAAGTTTGTTGGAATGATTCGTTCTCTCGGTTTTTCTTATGTTATGGAGGGTGCTTTTGGGGTGGATTTGGTTTCTTTTCGTTACCGGGAGTTGCTCTATAACTTCCAGGGGAAATATTACATCAGTACCAACTGTCCGCCTGTTGCTTTACATGTTGAGAAGTACCATCCCGAACTGGTGGATAATCTGGCCCCCATTGTGCCCCCGTATGTAGCTATGGCAAAGGTTACACATAAGATCTACGGAGCAGGTACTAAAATTGTTTACATCAGCGCTTGTGCTGCAGCCAAAGATGATGTCCGGTATTTTAAAGGTGACGGCAAAACCGATGCTGTGCTTTCTTTTTTGGAGTTGCGGGAGATGTTCGCGGAGAATCATGTGACCGAAAACTCGGTTAAATTTAGCGACTTTGACCCGCCAATCGGCAGAAAAGGAGGATTGTTTCCCATCAACCGGGGATTGCTGCAGGCGGTAGATATCAATCAGGACTTATTGAGTGCGAGTATCATTATGACGGAGGGGCGCAACAATTTTCTGCAGTCTCTTCAGGAGTTTAAGACTGAAAAGGGGCTGCAGCAGCATCTTGATCTTTTTTATTGTGAGGGATGTATTATGGGACCATGTACCTCTCCGGGAGGGAAAAAGTTTTACCGGCGTTCTCAGGTGATTAAATATGTCAATAAGCGCTTGAAAGATTTTGATTACGAAACATGGCAGAAGCAAATCGAATCATTCAGGGATTTGGATTTGAGCAGATCATTTAAGGAACTGGATCAACGGTTGCCTTACCCTGCCGAAAGTGAGATTCAACGGGTGTTGCATGAAATGGGTAAAGGCAAAGTGGAAGACCAGCTGGGTTGTGGTGCCTGCGGGTATCCATCCTGCCGCGAATTTGCTGTGGCATATTGTCAGGGATTGACCAATTATGAGATGTGCTATACTTATACCATTCATAAGATGCATACATACATTGGAAAACTAAATGCGACCAATGAAAAACTCAAAAAAACAAAAGAAGCTTTAAAGCAGAGTGAAGAGAAGGCAAGGGAGGAGGAAAAACTAGCTCGTCTGGCTGCCGAAACAACTACCGCAATGCTTAATAAAATCAGGGCCGGGGTGGTAATTGTGGATGCAAATATGAAAATCATTGAGTCGAATAACAGTTTTGTTGAAATGCTTGGCGAAGATGCCCGGCAGATAAACGAAACTATTCCCGGACTCAAAGGCGCTGAGCTGGCTGCCCTGGTGCCATTTCCCAAGCTCTTTTCCTCAGTTTTGCAGTCGGGGCAGGATTTACTCAACCGAGATACCTCTGTTGGTGACTCAATTGTGAATGTGTCGGTCTTTACCATTGAGAAAAATAAGATTGTAGGAGGCATCATTCGTGACCTCACAGCTCCTGAGGTAAGAAAGGAGGAAGTGGTAACCAGAGCCAGAGAGGTGATTCGGGAAAATCTTGAGACTGTGCAGCAGATTGCCTTTCTTCTGGGCGAAAGTGCTTCTAAAACTGAAAAAATCCTGACCTCCATTATTGAAGCGCAAAAGTTGGGAAGTAGGGATGATTCAGGCATCACTAATAAATAATAATTTGATTTGTCCCTGTCATGCATTTACCAGAACAGAATATTTATTTGGATATTTTTTGCGAACAGCGTGATCACGAGGGCGAAGCCATCTGTGGGGACGTTTTTCTTTCCCGGAGGGTACGTGAGGAGGGGAGAACTATCGTTGTATTGTCCGACGGAATGGGCTCTGGAATTAAAGCCAATGTTTTGGCCTCTCTGACTGCTTCCATGGCCATAAACTTCACTATTGAACACAGGGAAGTGCGGAAAACTGCAGAAATAATAATGAATACTCTGCCGGTTTGTTCCATTCGGAAAATTAGTTACTCCACATTTACGATTGTAGATATGGAAGACAACGGACAGACCACTATTGTGGAATACGACAATCCATCATGCCTGTTGCTTCGGAACAACCGTGAGTTCGACCCGGGCTGGGAAAACCTGGAGCTGGAATCGGAACGTCACAAGGGGAAGATTATTCGAACCTGCAGTTACATGGCCCAGAAGGAGGACCGAATTGTGTTCTGGACAGATGGAGTTATTCAGTCAGGAATGGGCACACGTTCTTTCCCTTTTGGATGGGAACGCCGCGGAGCTGTTGGGTATGTGATGAAAATCCTTGGTAATGAGCCTTATATTTCTGCAACTAAAATGGCCAGAAAAGTCACCAATATGGCCGGGCTGCATGATGGCGAAAGTCCCAAAGATGACACTTCTTGTGGTGTGATTTATTTCAGAGAACCCCGAAAATTATTATTGGTGTCAGGGCCCCCCTTTGATGAACGTCACGATCTGGATTTTGCTTTAAAAGTTCAGCGTTTTAGCGGGAAGAAAATTATTGCTGGAGGAACCACTGCGGAGATCGTGGCCCGAGAACTTGCCCTCAGGTTCGACGCCGGCATGGAGTCTACAGATCCCGAACTTCCGCCTGTCTCTTATGTGGAGGGCATAAATCTGGTGACTGAAGGGATTCTTACCCTGGGTAAAGTGGCTCGCATTATGGAGAACTACCACCGTGACACTAAATTGGGAAATGGTCCGGCCGACCAGATTATCAGAATGCTTCTTGAAAGTGACCGGATTCATGTGTTGAATGGTACCCGGATTAATGTTGCCCACCAGGATCCCAGTTTGCCTGTAGAACTTGAGATTCGGCGTTCGGTGATTAAGCGTATTGTTCATCTTCTTGAGGAGCGCTTTTTAAAAGAAGTGGATTTAGAATTTATGTAGCATTGGCAAGAAAATGCCAAATACTTTTGGCAGGTTTAAGAACAGAGTTTGCTTCATTGTTTTCGCGATGATGGGACTGTGATTATTTGAATGAATTGTTAAATAGTTTTAAGTTTGGAAAGAGACTTATTTTTCCGTTAAATAGGATTTTGTTAATGTTATTCTTCATTCCTGCAATAATTTAGACTAGATATATATTACAAAGCGTGCTTTTTTTTATTTTTTATAGTCGTTAAAAATTGTAGTTTCGTGTATTAATTATTGAAAAAATTCTTTAATCAATCAGGTGTCTGTTATGTAATTGATTGTCAGGCACATATTGTAGTTTTGATGTTGCTTTTTAAATGAAAATAAGTAGATTACTTGAGGTATTGGACGGAGAACTCGTCTGCGGCGAACGGTTTCTGGATAATGAAGTGTTGTGGGGATTCGCAAGTGATTTGATGAGTGATGTTTTGACGCTGGATACGGATAAATTGGTTCTGGTAACCGGATTAAACAATTTACAAACGATAAGAACTGCTGAAATGGCAGATATTGAGTGTGTTGTGTTTGTCAGAAATAAGAAGATTCTCCCGCCTATGATAGAAATTGCCTCGGAGCATGAGATGGTTTTGATTGAGTGTCGCTTTTCCATGTTTGGAGCGATAGCCCGGTTGTATGAGGCCGGGCTGAAGCCTGTTTATTGATTTAGCAATATGAAGCAATAGCTGTTGGTTTTTGGCAAAACCCTTTGGGTTAATTGTTTTTGTTTTAAAGTGTGATTGAGCGAAGATGGTTGATGTCAATATGATATAGCTAATCTAGCGTCTAAAAATTTAACCATCTATTGATGAAGTTTAAATATGAAATAGAAGGGGGTAATTTTTCCAAAGCGGGAAATGCCAGTAGTGCAGTAAAAAAGATTCTGAAGCAATTGAATGTTCCGCCTGCCATTATCAAAAAACTGGTGGTTGCGCTTTATGAAGGGGAAGTGAATGTGGTAGCCCATGCCTGGAACGGATGCATTCATGTAGATATAGAGGCTGATCGAATTTTTGTATCAATTGAAGATGAGGGACCGGGTATTCCGGATATCGAACAGGCCATGCAGGAGGGATATTCTACTGCTTCTCAGGCGGTGCGGGAAATGGGTTTTGGAGCTGGAATGGGATTACCCAATATGAAAAAGAACGCGGATTACCTCAATGTTAAAAGCGAGGTGGGAAAAGGCACCACGGTTGAGATAATAACATTTTTAAAGTAACAGAGATCAATGGTTGAAAGCGGGTTTTATCATGCATTAAAGGTTGATGAGGACAAGTGTTTTGGTTGTATCCATTGTATGAATGTTTGTCCTACTGCTGCCATCCGAATTCTTAAAGGCGTAGCGTCCATCAGGCCCGACTGGTGTGTGGATTGCGGTGAATGTATGCGGGCCTGTCCGGTAGATGCCATTTTTGTGGAACAAGACGATTTCGATAAGATATTTCAATACAAGTGTCGTGTGGCTTTGGTTCCTGCCGTTCTCATCGGACAATTCCCGGAAAAGGTCACCGAAGCAGAAATTTTCTCCGTAATGCGCGAGCTGGGCTTCACACATGTTTTCCAGACAGAGCATACCACAGGAGTAATAACGCGGGCTATGGTTGAGGCTGCCCGCGATGCCGAGGAAAAACCGGCTATCTCCTCTTTTTGTCCGGCCATCGTGCGATTGGTTCAGATTAAATTTCCCTCTTTGCTGGATCAGGTGTTGGCCATAAAGCCGCCTATTGATGCGTCTGCCGTCTATTTCAGGAAAAGGTTGGAAGATGAGGGTATCCCATCCGAAGATATTGGTATTTTTTACATTACTCCGTGTGCTGCCAAAATTGCTGCAGTAAAAAGTCCTGTAGGAGAAGAGAAATCGCCTATCAATGGTGTCATCAATATGAAGTTTATCTACAATAAGATATATAAACTCATTAAATCCAGAAATGAAACCAGCAGTATTTCTCCTGGGGAGATGCTGCCATTGTTGAGCCCGGGGGCTATAAAATACAGCCTGACCGGCGGTGAAGCTTCCCTGATGGAGGGACGATGCCTGGCCATTGATGAAATCCATAATGTTATTGAATTCTTAGAAAAACTGGAGCATGATGAAATTGAGGGGGTTGATTTCTTGGAACTCAGAGCGTGCGACCAAAGTTGTGCCGGCGGAGTTTTGGTAGGGGGAAACCGGTTTTTAACCACCGAGCGGCTCAATAAACGGGCAAAAAGGTTTGAAGGGGTTGCTGATATTCCCGCGGATATCAAAGCCTACACGCATTTTATGGCCAATAATCTGGATATAGGACCGCTGGAACCGCGCTCCATGATGGCGCTGGATCAAGACATGGGGGAAGCTATGCGGAAGATGCAACAAGTGCGTCATTTGATGTGCTTTTTGCCGGGAATTGATTGTGCGGCCTGCGGAGCCCCTAATTGCCAGAGTCTGGCCGAGGATATTGTGCGAAGAGAAGCTCAGCTTTCTGCATGTGTCTTTATTCAGAGAATGATGGAGAAGCACAGCAAGTTAAGTGGTGAACATGCACTGAAGATTATTGAAAAGATATGGGGCAAAAACCGGCTGGATAAGGATTGTAAGAAAAAAGGGGCCGAAAACGAATCGAATATGGAACTCTGATTCTTTGAAATGTATAGTGACAATCTTAAAAATAGTCTTATGACTGTAAATGATATCGTTGGTAAATTGAATTTAACCGTTTTTGGAGGAGATAAAGGTCTCAATCGGGAAATTACCGGAGGTTACGTGTCCGACCTGCTGAGCGATGTGATGGGAAATGCCTCTGAGGGAGAGGTCTGGGTCACGCTGCAAACGCATAAAAATGTGATGGCTGTGGCTTCTCTTAAAGATGTGTCAGCAGTAATCCTGGTGAAAGGACTGAAACCGGATGAGGATATGCTGGCTCAAAGCAATGAAGAGGATATTCCTGTTCTGGGTACTGAGATGGAGACCTTTGAACTGGCAGGTCAACTGTACGGATTGATAAAGAATAGGTAGATATGTTGAAGGAATTTCGTGCCGATTTGCATGTTCACACGGTGCTTTCGCCCTGTGGAAGTCTGGATATGAGTCCGGCACGAATCATTTCCGAAGCAAGACAAAAGCACATTGACATACTGGCCATTACCGATCACAACTCAACCCGTCAATGCAGGGTGGTAATGGAATTGGGCCGTAAAGCCGGAATTACTGTTTGGGGTGGTGCTGAAATCAATACACGTGAGGAGGTGCATTGTCTGGCATTTTTTGAACAAGAGACGGCCCTTGAAGAGTTCCAGCAATGGCTCGACCGATGGTTGGTGAAAATAAAGAATAAGTCCGGCTATTTTGGCGATCAGGTTTGGGTTGATGCAAAGGATAATATTTTGGGAGAGGAAGAGTGGTTGCTTATTGCAGCATTAGACAGAACCATTGACCAAAGTTATGAGGAGGTACACCGCCTGGGAGGTGTTTTTGCTCCGGCCCACATCGATAGGAAAAGCAACAGCCTGAACAGCCAACTGGGATTTGTTCCACCGGATATCCGGGCCGATGCACTGGAGATAAGTCCCTCGGCCACATTGGAATTGGTGAGAATGAATGGCTGGAATAAAATAAAACCGCTGATCGCCGGTTCGGATGCCCATCAACCTGAGAGATTAGGATTGAATATGACACAATTGAAAATGAAAAATACCAGTCTTGGAGAGTTTAAAAAAGCATTGATTGAAGTGGATGGACGAAGTGTTATTCCTGAAAGATTGCAGGAAACTCCAGGTTGTCAGTGACCGACCCTGGATGGTGAACTGAAACCAGGTTTTATGAAGTTTATTTGAAAATCCAGTTTTTAAGAAATACCATGAAGGATTTATCTATGCATCTACTTGATATTGCTGAGAACTCCATTAAAGCCGGCGCAAAGCAGGTAGAAGTGGAACTCCGGTATGCTGATAATCGTCTGGTTATGACCATCAGCGACAATGGATGCGGCATGGATGAAGAGATGGTTAACAGAATTACCGACCCATATATCACTTCGCGCACTTCGCGAAAAGTGGGGTTAGGATTACCCTTTTTGAAGATGAATGCAGAGCAGACAGGAGGAAACATAATGATTTCATCAGAGCAGGGCCGCGGCACCACTGTGAAAGCAGTGTTTTTGACCGACCACATTGATTGTGTTCCTCCGGGCGATCTGGCTTCGTCGCTTTCGCTTTTGATGACCGGCAATCCGGAGATCAATTTTGTTATACGATTGATTAAGGACGATGATGCCTTTGAGGTTTCATCGAATGAAATAAACGAAGTGTTGGAGGGAATTCCCATTTCACACCCAAAAGTCGGGGTGTTTGTCAGAAATATGTTGAAAGAAGAGTTTTAAGCGTATTAAATACAGTGTGTTATGAGCAAAGTGAAAAATCTTCAGGACCTCAAAAAAATGAGGGACGAACTCAAAGGCAAAATCAACCTTAGAGAAAAGAGTGACCATCCTGAAAGCATGGTGCAGATTAAAGTTTCGATGGCGACCTGCGGCATAGCCTCAGGCGCGCGTGAAACGATGAATTATATGATTGATGAACTGGACAGTCAGGCCATTGATGCCGTTGTTACTCAAACCGGTTGCATGGGGTATTGTTATGCCGAGCCTACCATTGAAGTGACTATGCCCGGTGAAAAACCGCTTGTTTTTGGTAATGTAAATACTAAAAAGGCTTCCGAAATCATTGAAAAATATATCAAAAATGGCGAATTGGTGGACGGGATTATTCCTGATAGCTACGAAACCATTGATGGTAAATAGTCTTTGCAAGGGGCTGTCTAAAAAGTCACTGTAGCTTTTACATTGCGCGGGTGGTTGTCTTTTATGTTGCATATAATGAGGTCCTTAGCTGTGTTTGGAATGACAAAAAACACGAAATCCATGACTCTCCTGACAACCCCCTGGTTTTGAGTAAGTTAACTTCCAAAAATAAAGTAGAGAAATTTATCCTTTAATGCCTAATATGGTTTTAAAATAATATAATTGCTATGGCCAAATACAAAAATCATATCCTTGTTTGTGCAGGTACCGGTTGCCGGGCCTCTGAGAGCGAAGCCATTGCCGTCAATCTGAAACGTTCAATTGACGAAAACAATCTGGAAAACGACGTTCAGGTAGTGCGTACCGGTTGTTTTGGCTTTTGCGAAAAGGGACCTGTGGTAAAGATGGTACCCGACAATACTTTTTATGTCCAAGTGACTCCAGACGATGCAGAAGACCTTGTGCTTGAGCACCTGATAAAAGGACGGAAAGTGGATCGCTTACTTTATGTGGATCCCGAAACCAAAGAACAAGTGAGTGATTCCAAACACATGGATTTCTATAAGAAACAGATTCGCATTGCGCTCAGAAACTGCGGTTTTATCAATCCCGAAAATATTGACGAATACATAGCCCGCGACGGTTACAGTGCGCTGGGTACTATTCTGGATGAGATGTCGCCCGAATCAGCTATTAAGATAATTAAGGACTCGGGTCTTCGGGGAAGAGGAGGTGGTGGTTTTCCAACAGGCCTTAAGTGGGAAATTACCCGGAAATCGGAATCTGATCAGAAGTATGTGGTTTGTAATGCTGACGAAGGGGATCCAGGGGCATTTATGGATCGCTCTATTCTGGAAGGCGACCCCCATTCAGTATTGGAAGCGATGGCAATTTGTGGGTATTGCATTGGTGCCGATTCCGGGTTGATTTACATCCGTGCGGAGTATCCGTTAGCCATCAAACGTTTAAAGGTTGCCATTAATCAGGCCCGCGAATATGGCTTGCTGGGGAACGATATCTTCGGTTCAGGATTTTGTTTCGATGTGGAAATCCGTTATGGTGCCGGAGCTTTTGTGTGCGGTGAGGAAACGGCACTGATTCATTCTATGGAAGGGTTGCGTGGAGAACCCACCGTGAAACCGCCTTTCCCTTCGGTTAGTGGCTATAAAGGAAAACCCACCAACGTCAACAATGTGGAGACTTTTGCCAATATCCCTGCCATTTTTCTGAAGGGGGCTGATTGGTTCAGACAGATTGGAACGGAGAAAAGTTCCGGAACCAAGGTTTTTGCGTTGGCGGGAAAAGTCAACAATGTGGGACTGATTGAGGTTCCGATGGGAACTACTTTGCGCGAGGTGATTTTTGATATCGGCGGAGGCATCAAAGGCGGAAAGAAATTTAAAGCGGTTCAGACAGGAGGTCCGTCAGGTGGCTGTTTGACTGAACATCACCTGGATTTGCCTATTGATTATGACAGTTTGATTGCCAGCGGTTCCATGATGGGCTCGGGAGGCATGATTGTGATGGACGAGGACGACTGCATGGTTTCGGTAGCCAAGTTCTATCTTGATTTTACCGTGGAAGAGAGTTGCGGTAAATGTACCCCCTGCCGTATTGGAAACAAGCGACTTTACGAATTGCTCGAAAAGATAACCCTGGGTAAAGGGGATGAGGGAGATTTGACCCGGTTGCGTAATCTGGGCAATGTAATTAAGGATACGGCGCTCTGTGGATTGGGCCAGACATCACCTAACCCGGTACTTTCGACCATGGACAATTTCCCCGAGGAATATGAAGCTCACGTGAAGGAGAGTAAATGTCCTGCCGGTCAGTGCCGGGCGCTGATGCAATATGTTGTCAGTCCCAAGCTTTGTACCGGTTGTACATTATGTGCACGTGTTTGTCCGGTGGATGCCATTTCGGGTGATAAGAAAATGCCGCATTTTATCAATACTTCCATCTGTATAAAGTGTGGTGCCTGTATGGATAAGTGTAAGTTTGGTGCCATCAGCATTCAATAAATCGGGTCTGAAATTTTGAAAAAATAACGAGTTATGAACTTAGCTAAGTTAACCATTGATAATAAGCCGGTAGTTGTGGAAAAGGGAACTACGGTTCTTGAAGCTGCCAAATCTATCGGCATCAAAATTCCATCTTTGTGCTATATGAAGATGGACGATATGAATTTTGAGAATAAACCGGGTGGTTGCCGGGTTTGTGTAGTCGAAGTGGAAGGACGACGCAATCTGGCTCCTGCCTGCAAAACCGAATGTACCGACGGTATGGTGGTCAATACGCATACGGTTCGGGTGGTAAATGCCCGTCGTACTGTTGTGGAATTGATATTGTCCGACCACCCCGCGGAGTGTCTTACCTGTGCCAAATCCGGGGAGTGCGAACTGCAGGACCTCGCGCAAAATCTTGGTATCCGTGAAATTCATTATACAGGAGAACAGTCGCATTACAAAGGCGACCAGTCGCCTGCCATTATTCGCGAGATGGACAAATGCATCATGTGCCGCCGATGTGAGACTGCTTGTAATGAGGTTCAGACCGTGGGTGTTTTGTCGGCCGTGAACCGTGGATTCGAATCGGTTGTGGCGCCGGCTTTTGAAATGGACCTTGACCATTCAGTTTGCACATACTGTGGTCAGTGCGTAGCTGTTTGTCCCACCGGGGCATTGACCGAAAGAGATTATACCTGGAAAGTTATTGAGGCTTTAGTCAACCCCAACAAAACGGTGGTGGTGCAAACGGCTCCTGCCGTTCGTGCCGCGTTAGGAGAATCATTCGGGATGGAACCCGGCTCTTTGGTTACCGGAAAGATGGTTTCCGCCCTTCGAAAATTGGGATTTGATTATGTTTTTGATACCGATTTTGCAGCCGATTTGACCATTATGGAAGAGGGAACCGAACTGCTGGACCGCCTGAGCCGCCATTTGAGTGGAGATAAGGAGGTTAAACTACCTATTCTGACCAGTTGTTGTCCCGGTTGGGTGAAGTTTTTTGAGCATCAGTTTCCTGAAATGATGGATGTGCCATCTACAGCCAAGTCGCCCCAGCAGATGTTCGGCTCCATTGCAAAGTCTTATTTTGCAAAAAAAATGAACAAGAAGCGCGAGGATTTAGTGGTGGTTTCGGTAATGCCTTGTCTGGCAAAAAAATATGAGTGTACCCGCGAAGAGTTCTCTGTAAACGGCGATCCCGATGTGAATGTTTCTATCTCAACAAGAGAACTGGCTCAGCTTATACGTAATGCCAATCTGGATTTTGCTTCACTTCCGGATGAAGACTTTGACCAGCCTTTGGGCGAATCTTCAGGAGCAGCGGTGATTTTCGGAACAACAGGAGGGGTTATTGAGGCAGCGGTGCGAACTGCTTATGAGTTGCATACCGGAAAACATCTGGAAAAAGTTGATTTCAAAGAGTTGCGGGGAATGGAAGGTTCACGGAAAGCGACTGTCGATTTTGACGGTTTAAAACTCAATATTGGTATTGCTCATGGATTAGGAAATGCCCGAAAGCTGCTGGAAGAAGTCAAGTCCGGAAAGTCGGAGTTCCATGCCATCGAAATTATGGCGTGTCCCGGCGGTTGCATCGGCGGAGGCGGTCAGCCTTATCATCACGGAAATGTGGATATTCTTAAGAAACGTCAACGGGCTATTTATGAAGAGGATAAAGGGAAACCTATACGTAAGTCGCATGATAACCCGTTTATTCAGGTTTTGTATAAAGAATTTCTGGGGAAACCAATGAGTGATTTATCACACGAATTACTACATACACACTATTTTGACCGTAAGAAAAAAGCTGAAGTTGAATAGGTTTGTAACGAGTTGATAACTGTTCATTGATAATTTGATAACTGAAAAATGTTATGGCAAAAATAAAAATACCCGAAAATAAGGTTCAGGAATTGAAGGACTTGTGCGCCCAATTCAAAAATGAACCCGGCGAATTGATTAACGTATTGCATGGAGCCCAGGGAATGTTTGGCTACCTGCCTGCCGAAGTGCAGGAAATTGTGGCAGAGGGAATGAATGTCTCTTTAGCCCATGTGTATGGTGTGGTTACATTTTATTCGTTTTTTTCAATGTTGCCCAAAGGAAAACATCCCATCTCCATTTGTATGGGAACTGCCTGCTATGTGAGGGGAGCGGAAAAGGTGTTGGATGAGTTTAAGCGTCATTTGGATGTGAAAGTTGGCGATACCACTCCTGACGGGAAATTCTCCCTGAGTTGTTTGCGTTGCGTGGGAGCCTGTGGACTGGCCCCGGTGGTGACCATCGGAGAGCGCGTTTACGGACGTGTTTCGCCGGAAGATGTAAAAGGGATTCTCGGAGAGTATTAAATTTCAGGAGCGGCGAAGTAGGAGTGGCGGATTCCGGTCTGCCTTTTGCTACTGCGGATCGGAACCCGCCGCTCCTATAAAAAACCGTAAAACCTTTCCGAAAACACCACATTCATCGTACCTTTAATCCCTTAAAGGTTTTGTTATGTCCGTAATTTATCATCCTCAGAAATATAAGATTGATGATCGTCCCATGCAGAATTTTATTGATTCTGATGAGATTTGGGAGACTCTGAAGCGGAATGAGAATCCCGCAAGGGAAAGGGTGCGTGAGGTCATTGCCCGTTCGCTGGATAAGCATCGTTTGTCGATGGATGAAACGGCCGTATTGATCAATGCCAATACGCCCGAACTCATTGAAGAAATTAAGAATGGTGCTCGTGAGCTGAAAGAGCGGGTTTACGGAAAGCGGATTGTCTTGTTTGCACCTCTTTACATCGGAAACCTTTGCGTAAATAATTGTGCGTACTGTGGCTTCCGTACTGAAAATAAGAAGCAGAAGAGGATTACGCTATCTTCCGATGAAATCAGGGCAGAGGTGGAAATGCTGGAGAATTCCGGTCATAAGCGTTTGATACTTGTTTTCGGAGAACACCCCAAATACGATGCTGAATTTATTGCCGAAACGGTACGCAATGTGTATAGTGTAAAAAAAGGCAATGGAGAAATCCGGCGGGTCAATATCAACGCCGCCCCCATGAACTTGGAGGATTTCAAAATTGTGAAGGATGCAGGAATCGGTACTTATCAGGTATTCCAGGAGACCTACGAGCGCAATGCTTATCTGAAAGTGCATTTGGGCGGAAAGAAACGTGATTATGACTGGCGGATTACTGCATTGGACCGTGCCCAGGAAGCCGGAATCGACGATGTGGGAATTGGTGCCTTGATGGGGCTTTACGATTGGCGATTCGAGGTATTGGGCTTGTTGAGACATGTCAACCACTTTGAGGCAGTTTATAAGGTGGGGCCCCATACCATATCATTTCCACGCCTCAAGCAGGCTTCCGGTTTTGATGTGAAGCCGGAATTCGAGGTAAGTGATGAGGAGTTTACCCGTCTGGTGGCCATTCTTCGTCTGGCAGTTCCTTACACAGGATTGATTCTTACCGCCCGCGAACCTGCACACATTCGTGATGAGGTTCTTCAATATGGCGTATCACAGATAGATGGCGGTACCAACATTGAGATGAAGGGCTATTCGTCCCGAAAAGACAAACAGGATCTTGACCATGAGCAATTTACTATTGGGGATAACCGCACCTTGAATGAAGTGATGGAAGAACTCCTGGGGCATGGTTATTTGCCCTCGTTTTGCACTGCTTGTTACCGGTTGAAACGAACGGGGGAGCATTTCATGGAATTTTCTGTTCCTGGGTTTATTAAGCGCTTTTGTCAGCCCAATGCCATGCTCACTTTGGCCGAATATCTGGAAGATT
>NZ_JADQBH010000088.1 GCF_016278715.1 Marinilabilia sp.
CATATTTTTCCACAAGGAAGTTCTAAGATTTGCCGAAAGCTCTTTGCGCTTCACAAAGGTCAAATCTTCATTTTCTCCCTGAAGAGAATTGGTTGACTGCTCGGAAGCACCGTCATACCATCCCCACCATGCACCATCTGCCTGATTAAAGTTACCTGCATACTCATAAAAACCATCAATACTCATATCTGTATGCAGAACACTTCCAGATACGCTCAACATCAAGTCATCAACAACGGAAGAGCCTGAAAGAAAATCTTCCTGTCCTATTCTCCAGCCAAGTGTCACAGAGGGAGAAAACGCATCACGGTTCCCTTCTGCAAATTTTGCTGAATGAACCAAAGCTCCACCAAGATCAGCGTAATACTTATTTTTCAGATTGTACCCCAGTTGAAGACCAAGATTAGCATTGGCTGTGCTGTGATAAATCTCTGATTGCGTTTGCTGATAGCCGGTAGCGACCAACATGGCAGAAAAATTATGTGTGTTGTTAATAGTAGTGGTATAATCGAACCAACCTGAAAAGGCAATGGTTTGGAAATAGCTTTCATCCCTAAAAACAGGATCCCCTGATTTCTCATCATTACCTTCTTTTGTCAATTCAGCAATAACATCCTCTCCATTGTAGTTATACCATGAAGGGACAAAAACTGCATA
The DNA here is from genome assembly GCF_016278715.1 of Marinilabilia sp. GTDB lineage: Bacteria > Bacteroidota > Bacteroidia > Bacteroidales > Marinilabiliaceae > Marinilabilia. The sequence continues at coordinate 658 of NZ_JADQBH010000088.1, forward strand.
TTCATTTTCATAAGCAGATGTGTAAGCGGTAGAATAGTCAACTGCAAACTGGGTATGAAAAGAAAGCCCTTGTAAAAGGTTTTGCAGATCGAAATCCAAACCGGTATCAAACTGAAACTGACGATTGTTACTCTTATTATACCCACCGCCATAAACATCGGCAAAAGCATTTGTCATAGCAACACGCGAACCTCCAAGAAAATACTTTCCATCAATAATATTAAGACTATTGTCAATCATTGGCATGGCACTCAATGCATTCTCATCAAGATAACTTCTGGGAATAAGAGGAGAAACACGGTTGGGCCGCATTGTGGAAGCGTAGGTCCAATAATTATCAACATTTTCATCATCATCAGGATCACTATCTGTATAATTGTTTCCCCTTGATGTATAAAAAGTTGCATTGGCGTTTACATGTGCATCAATAAAATCGTTTAGCTTGATGTCTACATTTCCACGAATGTTCAAACGTTCCTCATAGTTATTTTCTGCTTCACCGAAGTTCATAACATTGCCCATACGAGAATACCCAACATTACTGTAATACTGTGCACGCTCATTTCCACCTATTAATTCGGTGGTTACATCTGTACGATTATAGGCTTTCTGAAGATAATCTGAAGAATAAAAATCTACATCGGGATAACGGTATGGATTGTTCCCTGATGCAAAGTTATAAATATCTTCATCGCTAAACGAGACATTTTTACCATCGTTGACCGAAGCCTCATTGTACAGGCTCATATACTCAGCAGAACCCAAATACTTGGGATAGCTTTTGGACACATGAAATCCGGTATTAGCCCGAACGTTAACCTCCAGAGGCTGCGCTTTACCGCGCTTGGTGGTGATGTAAATCACCCCTTTTGCGGCACGACTACCATACAAAACCACAGCAGAGGCACCCTTCAGGAAAGTAATTTCATCAATTTCGCTGGGCAAAACATTATTGGCATCGCGGGGAATACCATCAACCAACACAAGCCGGTCGTCCATTCCCCACATTGAATTTCCATTCCAACCACCAATAAAGCCCTCCATGCTCTCCAAACTATAGAGATAATAGTTTTTCTTAAGCAGGTCTTCTACATCGACAACAGAAACCCCCCCCAGAAGATCATTTTTAGAGACCTCCCGAAAGGCAACCTGAACCATAGAGTCCTGTTTTTCTATATTCGTCGAATCAGTTTCATTTTCTGCAGTTGCCTGTGCCTTCATAAAGAAAGGCAGCAAAACAAACGCCGCACATAAAATGATTCTTATTTGTATATGTTTCATTGTTTATTTCTTTGATAAATTACACTACATTTCTTTTTATAATTACCATCCGGGATTCTGTTCGAATTCAGGATACATGGAAGTATCAGAAATCTTCAGCGGAAGCCAATAGTGTTTTTTCCCAAATTTCCGGGTTAAAATAACCTCTTCGCGAAAGTTGGAAACCCTGGCATCACGGGGATCATTTTCCTCAAAGAAAGTGACATCTTCTACCCGGTCAAACTCCTGAGATGTCTTAATATTATAAGGCTCCTCTGTGAGCAACAACCACCTGCGCAGGTCATTAAATCTAAAGCCTTCGAAAGACAATTCCACCGCACGTTCTCTGCGTACTTCATCAAGAAACAATTCAGGGCTGCTGGTAAAGGTAGCAGCAACATGTCCGGCACCTACACGGTCGCGAAGCGTATTAATAGCTCCCTCGGCTGTTTTCGAAAAATTAGAAGCACTGTACGTTGCACCACCAGCAGCAGCTGCAGCTTCAGCATACATCAAATAAATATCACCCAAACGCATATATGGCAGATACACATGAAGGTTTCCTGACCAGTTATAAACCCCATCATACTTGTTGGCTGTATGTGGCACCAGCTTTTGAATAAAATATCCTGAACGGCTACCATTACTAGGCTCGCGCATAAGGCCACCAGTATGCAACCCGGCATACCTGAGATGTTCCATCTCGGCCGGCATTGATGCATTTACATATTGAAAACCATCAAATACTATGTCGTGATAGAAACGTGGATCACGATTCTGAAATGGATAATTCGGGTCGAAACCTGATGCAGGATCATCCAGAGGAAGACCATTGGCCATTCCGTACAAATTCACATAATTGGCAGTTGGCTGGTGAATGATGTTATCATGTTCAACAAGTCCCTGAACTTTTGGCCCAAAGGTTTTCGACGTACCCCAGTTACTTCCATTAGCATCGGATGAAGGACCTCGAAAAATCGCCTCTGTTGAACCTGGCATCAACCAATTCTGTCCGGTTGTATAAAATATATCACTGTATTTAGAGGTTGCACCTGCTGCAGCTTTATGATTGTAAATATCCTCATAATTAAATTCAGCAAGCGAGTACTGGGTTTGTCCGCTTTCCACAAGGTTCAGCAATTCTCCAAATGCTTCCGCGGCTTTGGCAGAATACTCTGCATTATAATTATAAGTCATGCTACCACCTGTCTGCGCTCCATGTTCCATAAGTGGACTTGCAGCCCATAAATAATTTTTACCCAGATAACCGAGAGCCATAATTTTATTTATACGCAATTGGTTTTTACCTGATGTCTGACTACCAGGTCTGGTGTTGTTCCAATCAATAGGTAATAATTTTGCAGCCTGGGCAAAATCAGCACCTGCCAGATCAGCACATTCCTGATAAGTCATCCGTGGTAAAGTGAGCTGCTCACCGGCAGGTAGCACTTCATTTATATAAGGTAAACCACCAAAATACTGCATCAGCTGAAAATGCCACCACGCTCTGAAGAAATATAACTGACCAGCGATCAGGTCCTTCTCCTCCTGAGTGGCATCAGTCATTAAATCAAGATTGGCTAAGCCCATGTTGGCCTTGCGAATAGAATACCAGGCATGTGGCCAAATGGCATGATTAAATTTATCAGTAGATGTAGGGTCAGCATTATCTTTATCCAGCCAGCTGCCATTTTGTGCAAGTCGGCCTGCTTGCCAGGACCAGAAATTACCAATATCTATCTGATTCACCATATGCCAATCAGCAGCGGGGTTCATAATCTCGTCCTCGCCCCAATTCCAGGAAGTAGTCCAGTATGATTTCTGCTTATCCGGGATACAATTGTAGATCTCCTCTATGAAACCCTGGAAATTCATAAAATTTTTAAACGCCACCTCCTCTGAGACCAATGCCTCTTCTTCTTTCTCCAGGTAGTCTTCACATGAGGTAATACTAAACAGCATTACGAACAATATGCTTCCCCACAAAAGTGTTTTATATAACTCTTTCATTTCAATCATATTTTACAATGTTATTTTTACTCCAAAATTGTATCGTCTCATCATGGGATAAGCCCCCTGAGCACCGGCACCGGCAAAATTCGATTCACGATCATCAGGCATATCAGACCATACCCACAGGTTGTTACCGTTGACGAAAACTTTCAACGAATTGAACCCAATTTGCTTTATCCAGCCGGCATTATTGAAAGTATATGCAATTTCTGCATTCTTCAATCTCACGTATGAGCCGTCAAACAGGAACTGAGTTCCGGAATTGTAGCTGGGTGTAGACAACCAGCGAGGTACAACAACATCAGCATTTGGGGTATCTTCTGACCACCAGGTGCCCAGGTCATACACATTATTCAACTGACTCCCGAAACTGTTAAGCGGTACATTCCGTGTCACATTACTTACACCATAAAACTGAACAAAACCACTTATTCCTTTCCATTCAAAACCTAAAGTCGCGTTATAAGTATTTTGCGGCGATTCGGGATAACCGTAAGGAACCTGATCTTCATTGTCAATGACTCCATCTCCGTTAAAATCAATAATCTGATAGTCACCAACCAATTTATCTTCATCATTGGTATCGTGTGGAGTAGTTCCATATAACTGATCATAAGTAGTAACAAAACCAGCATCAATGTAAGACCTGCTCTGCCCAATGCTATAACCCGCATCCTTCTGATAATCAGGCAACAACATAGGCTCCTCAGTTTGGATAATCTCATTTTCAGCATGGGTCCAACTAACATTGGCCCACAACCTCAGTCGGTTTGGCAGAACCTTGTTAAATCGCAACTCGGCTTCATAACCATTCACATGAACCTCTCCCAGGTTGGCTGCCGGAGGACCAGCACCAAAATATGAAGGAACCGAACGATCAACTCCATAAATCAGAACATTTTCACGCTTGTCCTGAAAAACGTCAACACTACCTGCCAGTAATCCATTAAAAAATGCATAGTCTGCACCAATGTTTAGCTTCTTTACAGTTTCCCACTGTACATCGGGATTACCCAAAGCAGCCTCACGATACCATGAATAGGGGCTTTCTCCCTGATTCAAATCCATTGTGGTAACGCCTCCATAAGCCCATACAGTTCTATAGAGCCCCAATGCCTCTGCATCCCGGCTAAATCCATCATCTCCAATCTCACCATAAGAAGCCCTCAGCTTTAACATATCCAGAAAATCAATCGACTGCATGAAAGATTCTTCCGAAATCATCCAGCCCACAGCTCCTGAACTAAAAAATGCAAAACGATTCTCGATTCCGAACATATCAGAACCATTATATGCACCATTAACTTCTAAAAAGTATTTGGTATTGTAATCATAGGTAGCCCTGAAAGCCCAGTCTTCTCTCTTAATAGGAATATATTGATAATCCTGGGAAGTATTCTCTTCTCTTGTGAAAACCCCCATTCCTGTCAGGTTGTGATTACCAAAACTACGCATCCAGTCTAACTGCAGCTGATAATACAACTTTTGTTTAGTCAAACTTGCACTTCCGGCATCAGTACTCCATAATACAGGCTGCTTATAATCAAATTTATTATTCGCATCATAATCCAGCTTATAAGTTTCCGCACCAGTTTTGGGATCAATCCATTTTTCCTGAGGATTATTAAATAAGTCATTAATACCTCTCTCCGTTTCCAGGAATGTGTTATCCCAGGCAATGAGCCCTTTGAAATTTAATCCATCTGTAACAAAATCCAAATCCTGTTCCAGAGTAAAATCGGTATTGATTCTGGTCGTTGTTGTGACCATACTACCGGCAACGGCCAAGTTAGCTGCAGAGTTACTCACGTTAGAAATATCGGGATAGTATCCCCAGGCTCCATCTGAATATTTAGGAAGGAAAACATCGGGAGCAATATTATAAGCCCCTGCCCACTGCTGTGCAACTGCCCATTCTGAATCATTTGTCTGTCCCCATGGAGATTTCTTCTCCCCATTTGACCCTGAGATATTCACTTTAAATACCGTACTATTGGTTATTTGAAAATCCAGATTACTCCGTACATTCAAACGATTATAGCCATAGCCGGACTCATAATTACGACCATTATCCCACAATTTGAAAATGTCGCCTTCATGAACGAAATCAGCTGCTGCATAATACTTCACAAAATCGGTACCTCCACTAACACCCAAATTCGCTTTGTACGACATGGCATAATCTTTAAATATCGCATCCTGCCAGTCAACATTCGGATAACGTTCTCTTTGAGCAACCGATGTTTGATTTCTATACTTTTCAATAACAGATTGAGGAGTCATATAATCCCATGAATCAGGATTCACACCTAATTCATGTTCAATGGCTTCATTCCTGGCTGTAAGGGCATCATAAGAATCAAACTTATTAGGTAATTTAGAAGGTGCCTTCAATGTGACATCACCCCCAACGCTGACCTGAGCAGCTCCTTTTTTCCCTCGTTTAGTAGATACAAGAATCACACCATTAGCCCCTTTTACTCCATACACAGCCGTTGCTGAGGCATCTTTCAATACTGAGATATTCTCAACAGAATTAATGTCCACGCTACTTAACGAACGCTCAATTCCATCTACCAGAACAAGAGGCGAACTATTGTTCCAAGAACTGGCGGAACGAATTAAAATCTCAGGGTCTTCTTCGCCGGGCATTCCTGAACTGGACATGGTAATTACACCGGGAAGATTACCGGTAAGGGCAGCTCCAACACTTGATGTACCACCCGAGCGTTGCAACACCTCTCCGGTTGTTTGGGTAATCGAACCAACAATACTTGCTTTCTTCTGTTGGCCATAACCAACTACCACCACATCGTCAAGAGCGATAGAATCACTCTCCAGATTTACGGTGACATTGGTTTGGGCACTAACATCAATTTCCTGTGCCTTCAGACCAATAAAAGAAACAACAATCACATTTTCCTCTTCAGGAATGTTAAGTGTAAATCGTCCATCAATATCAGTAATGGTACCATAAGCAGTACTTCCCTTTACCACTACTGTGGCACCCGGAACTGTTTGACCTCCATCATCCAGAACAACTCCACTAACGGTTTTCATATCCTGGGAGAATACGGCAAAACTTAAACAAAACATCATCAGGAATAACAAACCCCGCAGTTTAAAGCCCAACCGGCTTAATGATAGGGGATTTGCCTGACACACATTTTCATCACTTTTTTTCATTGTAATTTTGGTTTATTTTCATTTACAATTTAGTTTTTCCAACTTACCTGATTCACCCCGGTAGCACCCGGCAAAGGGTCCAAATTCCAGAATAAATGATCTTCAGGTTTGCTATCAGATCTGCTTTGTTTTTTCATGGTCTATTTTTTAGGTTAAACTTTTTGTTATTTCTTGTTATTTCGCAATCATTATAAATCTGTTCTGTTCTATACTTTTAAATCTCCAGTCATTAACATTTGAAAACATTTCACAACAAAAGTAAGAGACACCCTCCTTCAACCGTTCTAATTTGAGATATACAATTTTAAATTTAAGATAAAATTATTTTTAGACTGATTTTCAGCAACTTAAACAATGTTTTTCATAAATTCACTAACTTAAACTCAACCTCCTCTGAGAAATTGGAAAGTGTGATTTTTAGCTTTAAATTTCAGACACATAAAGCCCTTAATACCTGATTTAGAGGATTTCTAAAACCTTAATTTTATCTGAAATCTAAAATGAAGTAGCTGAAAACACTCGGGAAAACAATCAATGAAAAGAATTAACAATAGAAGTACTTTTTCACAAAAACGGCATGAAAGACTTTAACCATTTACAAAAAAGTAATTCATTTTTTTACACCTTTAAGTAATTTTGTCAACTTTTGGACAGGAGGAAAGAAACAACTGTCTGGAGATTAAAGAATTTTAACCACAGAAGAAGAACATTGGTGAACCATATAGGGCATATAAGAGAACGCAGATTAGCTGTTAGTTTCTCGAAAGCCGAAGTAAGAAAGTGGATTCACTCGCAATTGCACATTGCCTGGAATTAGGGTTAAAAGTGATATAATCAGCACAAAAAACAGAATATCACCTCGGTTAGATTAACAAACTTGAACCACATAACCAACATAAAGATATAATGTAAGGAAAGGCTCCATGCTCCTTGCACCCTGCGTTTTTCCTATTCAGTACCCAGAAACTCGGTAGGAGATTTTCGATAAAAACTCTTAAACACGGTGCTAAAATAGGAAACACTGGCAAAACCGCATTTCTCACTGACTTCTGTAACTGAGTAGTCCCCTGTTTTAAGAAGCTCTCGTGAATAATGTAGCCTGACTGTTCGAATAAAATCGGAAGGTGATTGGTCTGTCAGGGCTTTCATTTTCTTGTAAAGCAATGAAGAACTTACATTTAACTCAGCAGCAAATTCTGATTTTCCAAATGCAGAATTCGAGATATTGTTTTTTACTACTTCATAAGCTTTCTTAACAAATAAATCGTTCAGCTCATTTTCGGTCAAGGGAGCGGTTCGGTCATTATCCATCAACTTCATAGCTTTCTCCCTTACAATTCTTCGGTTGGTGAGTATCGATTTAATTCGCCCCAACAACAAGGAGACATCAAAAGGCTTAGTCAAATAGGCATCCGCACCCAATCCAAGCCCCTGCAATTGAAGAGCTTTATCGGTAAGTGCCGTTAACAGAATCACAGGAATATGCGATGTTTCATAAGTGCTCTTCAGCAATTTGCATAGTTCAAATCCATCCATCTCCGGCATCATAATATCAGACACCACCATATCCGGAATATTCTCCCTTGCCGTTTCAAAAGCCTCATTCCCATTGGCCGCCAAAAGTACATTAAACTCGTCTCTTAACGAAACCTGAAGAAATTCTCTCAATTTATCATTGTCTTCCACCACCAAAATATTCAATTTACCTACCAACTCTTCACTTTCATCCACCTCCGGAATGGATGTTTCATGGATGGGAATTTCTATATCGGCGGAAGAACCCAATTCTGTGTACGCATTCTCAGAGCTATTTGCAACATTACGGAGCGGAATTTCAACGGTAAAAGTAGAGCCCACATTCTCTTTACTATCCAAAACAACACGTCCGCCATGCATCTTAACGTAATTCTTAACCATCAATAAACCTATTCCAGAACCAACAACTTCTGAATTAACAGCATTATCGCTCCGGTAAAACTCCTTGAAAAGTTGCCGTTGACCTTTAGCGCTAATGCCTATCCCCTCATCTGAAACATTCAGCACCCACCTCTTCTTATTACGAAAAAGATGTATTTTAACATTACCTCCTTCATGGGAGTACTTTATGGCGTTAGAAAGCAGATTATCTATCACTTTCTCCATCTTGCTGACATCAATCCCGGAAAGAAAACCCTTTTCATTAACATTCAACGAGAGCGTTATATTTTTTCGCTGCGCATACGATTCGAACATCATCATCCTCTGTTCCACAAAAGCAGCTAAATCGACCATTTGAAGTCTCAGCTGGGCTTTACCCTTATCAACCTTCTGAAAATCGAGCAATTGAGTTGCAACATTCAAAAGCCCTTTTATCTGACCATTAGCCAAATCAAGATAATACCTACCTTTTTTCGACAAATCCGGTTCTCGTCCTATCTCTTCAATGGGACCGCTAATCAAGGTCAGTGAGGTTCGCAACTCATGTGCTGTATTGGAAAAGAAACGAATTTTCTCCTCCGAATGTATTTGTTGAATCAAATTGATATGGTAACGGAAGAAAAAGTAAAACACTCCTACAATCATAAAAATCAACAAAATATAAAACCACCATGCCCGCCAGAAAGGAGGTTTTATAACAATGGCCAGACTACGCTCATCAATTACCTGAGACAACGAACTGTCAAGCATTCTGATTTTCAGTTCATATTCCCCTCCCGGAAGGTTGGCAAAGGTCAGCATCCGATTCGAAGCGGGTATACTCCAGTCCTCATCCATTCCGGCAAGCTTCCAGGAAACCTTTGATTGTGGTTCCGACACTCCTACCGGCAACAACTCGAATGTAAGCGTATTCCTGTTGTGCGCAAGAATAATTTTACTCAGGCTGTCCACCGGTACTTGTAAATCAAAGACTGCACTGTCTCTGATGGTTCGGCCAGAAATAATAATGTCCTGAATAAAAATATCACCATCAGCATCTTGTGCCTCTAAATCTTCCGGATCAAACAAAAGCCCCCCCTGATTGGTTCCCAGCAACAATTCCCCGGTTGACAAAACAATTCCGGCATCCTGATTAAAAGAGGCATTTGAAAGAGATAAAACGGATGAATAAGTCACCGCTGCTTTCGTTTCCGGAGAGAAACGACACAGACCGCTTTCGGTTCCAAGCCAAAAAAACCCGTCAACACTCGAAATACTATTAACAAAATTACTCGGAAGTCCTTCCTTCACTGTAAATTCATTAACCTCATCATTATTCAGATTGTAACTGACCAAACCTCCTCCACTGGTTGCACACCAAACCACATCGCTGTCGATCAAAAAATCATGGATTATAAAGCCTTCAAGTAATACTTCTATACCTCCCCCTGAAATATCCAGCAACACCAGACCATAGGAGCATCCCAGCAACATCTTATCACCAGAAATTTCCTCCAGCATATAAACAGGATGAAAGCCGTATTTCTTAAATTCAAAAGTCTCAATATCATAGCGCACCACTTCTTCCACCACTCCTCCAATCCATAAATTCCCCTTATCATCGTCTGTGATATCGAAAATAAATTCACCAAAACCGGCCTCTTCGGATGACTTCCCGCCAAACCTCATTATTTCTTTGCCCGACTCCCTGTCGAAAACAAAAATACCGGAGCCCCAGGTCCCGGCCCACATTCGTCCCTGGTTATCTTCAAATATGGAAAGAAATACTCTGGCTTCTCCGGATTTATTCTCATAAAAACTACTCCAGAGATCCTTGCTCACATCCCATTTGCTGATACCATTGTTGGTGGCAAACCATAGATTCCTTTTACTGTCCTCATAAACATCATTCACCACATTATTCACGAGAGAATTTGGGTTGTTTATTTGATGTTTAATCTCTTTTACAGCTTTGGATGTTTGTTCGTAAAATGAGACTCCTCCGCTATAGGTACAAATCCAGACTCGATTCTTCCTGTCAAGAAAAATGTCATAAACTCCGTTTCCTGCAAGGGAGTTTGGATCATCCACATCCTCCGTGTAAATATTTAATACTTCTGTCCCTTTTTTATTCAACTCCCAAACTCCCTGTCCGTCAAAACCAACCAACATAGTACTATCTGTATTGGCTTCAATGGCCAAAACAGGCTGTTTAGGAAAATTATCTACCTGAACCGACAGAAGCCTGTCGAATCGAATGTCGTACAAAAATGTATCACCCGAATTGGTTCCTATCCACAACTGCCCGGATTCTTTATCAAAATAAAGCATGGACATCTGTAAGGATTCCCTGTTTTCGAATGTGTGTAAATGTTCGATTTTTCCCGAGGCTGCTTCCACTATTTGGAGACTTCCCTCGCGCCCCAGGAAAAAAAACTCTTCATCATACCACTCCACAAAGTGTTCTACGCGGTCATTCTCACTTAACAATTCAAGCCCTTTTTCCCCGGAATATCGATACAACCCAAAGGTTGTAGCAATAAAAAATGTGCCACCAGGGCCGATAATGACATTATTAACAACCAAATAGTTGTTATTCAGCAAACTTCTCATATCCAAAGCCAGGTCAAACCGGTCATACAATGGATCGTATTTAAAAAACTGGCCATTATTGGTATAGGCAAACAAACTGGAGTTTTTATACAGCAAGTCAACACTTATAACGTTAGGAGTTACATAAGGCAAAAGATATTGCCGTTTGTCCTCCTCGGTAAACCGGTAAACTCCTGCTTTCGACGAAACCCAGATAAAGCCTTTATCATCTTCACAAACTGAATTGGCTCCCCTTATCGAGATCCCATATATATCGTTAACACTGTAAAAAACCTTGTTGGTAGGAATGGCATTCAATCCCATTCCTCCAAAAAGAAGGATCCCAATGAAAACGGAAAAAATTCTAAAAGATTGATTTTCTTTCATCTGAAAAAAATTCTCTGCATGAACAACTCAACACCTTCTTTATAAAAGTATAACGTTTGATTGCCTCAAAAGTATTTAATTCTGTTTAAAATTCAAGAATCAATTGGCTGATTCGCCGGAGAAGTCAATGAGAAATTTCGTTTATAATCACTGGTTGCAGAAAATTTAACCATATTGGTAAAAACCTTGAGACCATGAAATTGAGTGAGGTTCAATCATTTTTTCTGACTTCCTAAATCAGACACAAAATTTATTATTTCAGATACCAATCACCTCCACATCTTATAATTTCACCAACAAAAAACAACCGCCTTTCTATACTATTACTGCAAAACAGAATATTGTCTTCTTCTCAAGACGACTCATTTACTGACTCCAAAACAAAGCCCAAAATATTGTCTCATTTCAGAATAATTTTATCTGAAACCAGAAAAATAGAATGAAAGTAACAAGTACTTTTCAATATTCAATTATTCACCTTTATTAATATTTTTTAGCATTTGAGTTTTTTGACAAAAATTTCTGTTGAATCTTTTTTCTTAATACTAAAACCTAATTTTTTATGAAAAAAACAACATGTTTAAAAAAAGAAGGGATTTTTTTATTAATCTTCCTCTTCTTCACCAATCTGGGCTTGTTTGCTCAGGATGTTACAGTCACTGGTACTGTAAAAGATAACACTGGTCAATCGCTCCCAGGGGTTAATATCATAGTTGAAGGAACAGCCACTGGTACGATTACCGACGTAAATGGTAACTATACGCTTGAAGCTCCTTCTGATGGTGCTCTTGTATTTAACTTCATTGGTTTTGCATCTCAAACTGTACCTATTGATGGAAGAAGTGAAATCAATGTTGTTTTGGAGCCAACAGATGTAAGCCTGACAGAGGTTGTAGTTGTTGGTTACGGAACACAAAGAAGAGAAAACTTAACAGGAGCGGTAACGGATGTACGGGCCGAACGGATGCAAAACAAACCGGTTAGCAGCCTTTCATCCGCGCTTCAGGGTGAAGCAGCGGGTGTTTCCATTGTAAATAGCGGAGGCCCCGGTCAGGAACCAAACATCCAAATCAGGGGAGTAGGTTCTGTTAATTTATCATCCGCACCTTTATATGTGGTGGACGGGATGCCCGTGGGAAGCATTGAGGGTCTTGACCCCAATTCCATTCAGTCAGTTTCCATCCTTAAAGACGCATCATCAGCTGCCATTTATGGTTCTCGTGCGGCCAATGGCGTACTCCTCATCACTACCAAGAAAGGAGATCGTAGCGGAGAAATCTCCATCAATGTAGATGCATCTAAAGGAACGCAACAAATGTGGAAAACCCTGGATTTGATGAACAGGGAACAATACATGGATTTTGCCACGGAGTATTTGACCAACGCAGGGTCTGATTTACCTGCAAGGTTTTCCAATATGAATGACCCCATCTATCCGGGTGCATCGCAAACTTTTGCTGAAACCGATACCGACTGGCAGGATGAATTGTTTCGCAGTGCCCCTATTTCAAAGGTCAACGTTGACCTGACCGGTGGAACTGACAAATTCCGTTTTTTTACCTCTTATGGTTTCATCGACCAGGAAGGAATCATGGTTGGAACTGACTATACACGACACAGTACAACTTTCAATGCCGAATTTAAAGTAAACGATTTTCTGACCATTGGAGAAAATGTGACCGGATCTTACGGTATAAGAAACAACGAAAAAGAATCGGGTGGTCGGACGATGATAAAACACATTGTCAACCAGATACCCTACATCCCCGCCAGTGTTCCAGTTGGAACAGAGGGTTATGAGCATGGATATCGCACAACATCGCAGGTGGACGATACTGACCCTGAAAACCCGTTAAGAATCGCGGAACAGGATAAAAACATTTACAAAAGAGCCAATATTATTGGTAATGCTTATGCCGAGTTATCCTTTACTGACTGGTTGACATTCAGGTCTGTTTACGGGATGGAATACACAAGTGACCAGACAATTATAGACAGCCCCAAATACAAAGATGATTACAATGAAAGGGTGAATCATGAACTGGAGGACAACCGCTTTAAATTCTATTCACGTATTTACACAAATCAACTGACCTTTGACAAGAGCTTTAATCAGCATGATATCAACGCAGTTGCAGTTGTTGAAGAACAGATAACAACAGGAAGCAGACTCATAGGCAGAGGTGAACATGAAACCAACCTGCTGAATCAACTAAATGGCACAATAAATCAGTCGGTTGCTGGAACACTAGATGAGACAACACTTATTTCCTACACAGGAAGAATAAACTACTCCTTTGCTGACAAATATTTGTTAAGCGCTTCATTCAGGAGAGATGGTTCATCAAAATTTGCACCGGGAAATAAATGGGGAGACTTCCCCGGAGCTTCCATTGGCTGGGTATTAAGCAAAGAAACCTTTATGCAGGATTTTGATTTAATATCGAACCTTAAACTCCGTGCTAGTTACGGAAAAGTTGGAAACAATGCCCTTGGAGCATACGACTGGCAATCTACCATCAATCAGAATACCTGGGCAGTCTTTAACAGCAATGCTGAAAATAACCCGGGCGCATACTACGGAAAACTTCCAAACGAAGATTTAGAATGGGAGATTACCACCATGAAAAACTTTGGTTTTGATTTATCTTTATTGGATTATTCCGTCACCTTTTCGGCCGAATACTTTAAAAGAGAAGTTGATAATCTGCTCTTACAAAAAAATCTTCCCGCATCACTTGGATACATTGATAACCCCTGGACCAATGTAGGTGCAATGGAGAACTCGGGACTGGAGTTCAGTGCAGGTTATCACAAGCGCAACGGTGATTTTCAATTCTCATTGACTGCCAACCTGGGAACCATCAACAATGAAGTAACTGACCTGGACGGAAAAGTATATGACCAGGTGGCAGTTACAGGAGATTATGGTGGAGGAACCATTACCAGAACACAAGAGGGACATCCCGTTCAGGGTTTTTATGGTTACAAGGTTGACGGAATTTTCCAGTCACAAAGTGAAATTGATGCTTTAAATCAAACAGCATTACAACAATTCAACCAGGGGAATGTCGCTAAACAAGTTTATCAAAACGAAGGAACATCTCCCGGGGATCTCAAATTTAAAGATTTGGATGGCAATGGAGTTATCAACGAAGACGACCGCACTGTAATCGGCAATTTCCTGCCTGATTTCAGTTATGGGCTAAACTTCTCGGGATCATACAGAAATTTAGATTTCTCTTTGCAGTTACAGGGTGTATATGGAAATGATATATACAGCGGAACCAAAGTCCTGACTCAGGGTATGATGCGGTTATTTAACTCAGATGTTGCAGTTTTGGATGCATGGACTCCCTCAAATACAGATACCGACATCCCCCGTGCTGTAAATGCCGACCCCAACAACAATGCCCGTACATCAGACAGGTTCATTGAAGATGGATCGTATATGAGAATAAAGAACTTAACCATTGGTTACAATTTTTCCGACAATGTCCTGTCCGGAATATCAGGAAACTCTGTCAAGGGTCTTAAACTTTATGTTACAGCACAGAACCTCCTTACTTTAACCGATTACTATGGTTATGATCCGGAAATTGCTCACCGTGGTGACAATAACATGTTGAATGGTGCCGACTTTGGGCAATATCCTCAACCACGCACATTCATGTTTGGAGTTAAAGCAACATTCTAATGTTTGAACACTTAAACAAAAAAGATATGAAACTAAAATATATTTTCTCAATTCTAATTGCAGGTTTGTTGATTTTTATATCCTGCGATGAAGAAGGTCTTGAAAAAACTAATCCCAACGGTTTTACCACCAGCTCTTATTATCAGAATGGACTACATCTTGAGAAGGCAACCAACGCAATTTATGGTCAATTTACCGGTGCAGACCTTTATGGCCGAATGATAAAATATCTATCTGCCTGTCGTTCGGATGAACATGCATCAGGCGGTCCTCAGCTGGAAGTTCATAACGCCCAGTTAATTGCTGGCACTTATGACAACACGATCTACACATTGACAGGCCCATGGCAAGGATTGTACCGCTTAATTCACCGCGCCAATGCTGTTATAGAGTTCGGTCCGGGCATTGAAGATCCGACACTGAATGCCGACATTAAAGCGCATCGAATAGCCGAAGCTAAATTTCTGAGAGCATTTGCCTACTATTACCTCGTGGTTTACTGGGGAGATGTACCTCTTTATACTGAAACTGTAAAAACAGCAGATGGAGAGAAAGCAACCTCTCCGGAATCGGAAATTTATACCTTTCTCGAGAATGACTTAGGTGATATTATTCCCGTTCTGAATGTTTCTCACGATGACAATAATCTTGGCAGGGCAACCAAAGGAGCAGCCCAATTATTGCTTGCCAGAGTTTTGATGCATCAGGGAAAATATGGAGCAGCGCATACGATTCTTCTCGACATTTATAATAATGGACCATACGAATTGGTTGACAATTATGCAGAAAATTTCCAGGAAGAAACTGAATACAATGAAGAATCCATATTCGAAATAGGATTCGCAGGAAGCAACTTCAACTGGTGGGCCGATGGCAACGGAGATTCACCCGCGGATAAGGGGCATGTTATGTTCCAGGACGTAAGCCCGGTCGGGTGGAGAAATCTTGTCCCTTCAGAAAAACTGATAAATGATTTTGAGCGTGTATCTGACGGCGATGCAAAAGACGACCCCAGGTTAGCTGAAACAGTTATTTTTGAAGGCGATACCTATGGGCTTAACGACGAGTTTACACTGACTGAGTCAGCATTCGGTTGGTATAAATATTCACCTATGTATAAATTAAACCCTGGTGGATACTATATATCAACGATTAACTACCGGAATATGCGATTTGCCGAGGTTCTTATAAAGCTGGCTGAATGCGAGAATGAAGTTGGTACTCCTGCCAATGCAATTGCTTACTTAAATGAAATAAGGAATCGTCCCAGCGTGGATATGCCGGATTATCCGACAGCCAATTATCCTTGCAGCAACAAGGAGGAAATTTACACTGCAATCATGCATGAGTCGTTGGTTGAGTTCTCTAATGAATTGTATAGGGCCGTTGAGTTGGCTCGCTGGAGGAAAAATGGTAAGTTCTCTGGAGCCAATCCCGAGCCTATTGATTATATCGCATCTAATCCCAACAAAGCGATATTACCTATTCCAAGCAACGAAGTTGATAACAATTCTCTTATTGATTAATTATCTTCATAGCCAGAAGGTTACCCAAACCTAAATCAAGTTGAAAGAGGTTGTCTCTAAACGGACAGCCTCTTTTTTTTACCTGTTTTTATCTAGTGTAAAGACCTAAAATTCCTCAAACTAATTTTTGTGCTATTATTTTTCTGGGTTAAGCTTTTTCGCAGTAGTTCACTATGGCTGTAAACCTTGCCTTAAAAAAACAAAAATTATAGTTCGAAAAACAATAGTGTCCTAAACATTTTCAAAAGGGATTTCATCCCTTAAACCCTGAACTACTTTTTTGTCTTGATACAAAAAAGTAATCAAAAAAGATCAAGACTTTGCCAGCTTTCGCTCTAAAAACTACGGTTCTTCCATCGAAATCGTCTAAACTCACCTCACTTGCTGCGCGCGTGAGATTCAAACAAAGACGATTTTTCGATGAAACAACCTTGTTTTTAGGCTTAACTGCCAAGGTCGGCACTCAACAAGCCCGACAGCTCTGTTAAAATAATAATTTTGAACAGGTTTGTTCGAAAAATTAAGGTTCATTACACTAGGCTGAGAATTTTTCAAACTTCAAAATGTTGCTTCAATATCGGGGAGCATAAATTAAAAAAAACACATTAACGTCTGGTTAAATAAAAGAAATTGGTTTTCTGAATGATGCTGAATAAAAAGGCTCTGGTTTAAAGTAGCGTTTATTTCTTAGAGATTGCTTCGGACATAGCCCTCGCAAAGACGGAAACTACCGATAACAGAGAAGAGGTTGGCAGATGGCAGGCATTTAAATCAAAATTCAGCTAATCTGGGGTTTTGGAATAAGTTGAGGAATACTTCGCAAAACTTGTATCGCTTAATCTGGCAGGACAATCCCAAAATATAATGTCATATTCCCTTTAACCTTTCTGCATGGTTAAAATCTTTCACCGTTGCTGTTTCTGCCGTGCAAAAAGAAAAGATGAAAGCAAAATATTTAAAAAATTATTCTATTAACGAGCAACTGGGTGTTACTTATTCCCAATAATATCTTTGGGTGATTTTCCATAGAATTTTTTAAATGCAGTACTAAAATATCCCACACTGGAAAAACCGGCTTTTTCGCTTACTTCTGTCACCGTATATCCTCCCGTCTGCAACAACTTAAGTGTGTAGTTGAGTCGAACAGCTCTGATAAAATCTGACGGAGATTGGCCGGTAAGGCTTTTAACCTTCTTATAAAGCAAGGACGGACTAACACTCATCTCAGAGGAAAACTCCTCTTTGCCAAATTTCAAATTCGACATATTGGATTCAACAACCTCCAACGCCCTTTTTACGAACCTTTCGTTTAGTTTGTTTTCAAACAAAGAAGTTTCTCTATCACAATCAATCAACTTTAATGACCTATCTATAACAACTTTTCGATTTGAAATAATTGATTTTATCCTGCCCTCAAGCAACCTCAGGTCAAACGGTTTGGTTAAGTAAGCATCAGCTCCCAAGCCCAACCCCTTCAATTGCAAAGCCTTGCCTTCAAGAGCCGTTAGTAGAACAACAGGGATATGAGCGGTTTCGGAATTGCTTTTCATTTTCTCACACAACTCAAAACCATCCATCCCGGGCATCAAAATATCGGAAACCACCATATCAGGTGTTTTTCTATGAACTATATCTAATGCCATCTGACCGTCTGACGCAGTGCAAACATTAAATTCATCCCTTAAAGATACCTCAAGGAAGCTTTTTAGTCTCTCATTATCCTCCACAATCAGAATACTCATTTTCCTTCCAATTTCCTGGTCTTTCCCGGGCAGGTCGTCAACAACACTATTGGAATTAATTCCGATCGTTTGAGGAGATTCATTTGTAACATCACAATTTTTATAACTATTTCCCACATTCCGAAGGGGTATTTCAAGGGTGAAGGTGGAACCAACATTCTCCTGGCTTTCAAACCGCACTTTTCCTCCATGCATCTCAGAATAATTCTTAACCATCAACAAGCCGATTCCTGAACCTACAACAGATGAATTAACGGCGTTCGGACTACGGTAAAATTCTTTAAACAATTGCTTTTGGCCTGCGGTGCTGATTCCAATTCCTTCATCCTGCACACTTAAAAACCAGGATTTTTTGTTCTTCCACAATTCAACCTGAACTTTTCCATTCTCAATGGAATATTTAATAGCATTTGATAGCAGGTTGTCTATCACTTTCTCAATTTTGTTTATATCCAACCCGGAAAACAACCCCGTCTCCGCCGAATTAAAAAACAAGGTAACACCTTTCTGCTGCGCATAAGACTCAAACATCATTATTCTCTGCTCCGCAAGCTGAACAACATCAACCATGTTGAAATTCATCTGTGCTTTCCCCTCGTCAATCTTTTGAAAATCGAGCAATTGCGAAGAGATATTGAGCAATCCTTTAATTTGCTCATTAGCCAGATCGATATAATATTTCCCTTGTTTAAAATGTCCGTATTCTTTTTCAATCTTTTCGAAAGGCCCGCTAATCAAGGTTAGTGATGTCCTAAGCTCATGCGCAGTGTTGGTAAAAAAGCGGATTTTCTCCTTCGAATGTAACTGCTGTATCAAATTGATATGATAACGGAACACAAAATAAAGAATACCAATGATAAACAGACTGAACAACAGATAAAACCACCAGGTATTCCAGAAGGCCGGCTTAATGACAATGGTTAGATTTCTTTCATCAATTACCTGGGACAAAGAATTACTCAACATCCTTATTTTTAATTCATATTCTCCTCCGGATAAATTTACAAAAGTCAGAAATCTGTTCGAAGTGGGTTTGCTCCAATCCTCATTAACGCCTTCAAGTTTCCATGAAAATTTTGTTTTGGGAACCGATGCGCCCACCGGCAACAGTTCTATGGTAAGAGTATTCCTGTGATGAGCCAATTCTACTAAGTTAAGACTATCCACTGGAACCCTTAAATCATACACTGCACTGTCTCTAATAGTACAGCCTGAAACAATGATGTCCTGAAAATAAATCTTTCCCACTATTTCCAAATCTTTTATATCTTCAGGATAAAACATTACCGCACCCTGATTTGTCCCTAAAATTAATTCGCCTGTAGTCAAAACCGAAGCCGCATCATGATTAAAGGAATTATTGGAAAGAGATAGGTTGGATGAATAAGAAACAACTTTCTTTGTTTTTGGAAAGAATTGGCACAAACCGTTTTCGGTGCCAAGCCAAAAACTATTATCATCCCGACATATACTATTCACAAAATTACTGGGAAGGCCATTATTCATATCATACTCTTCAATTGCCTCGTCTTCAATATCATAACTCACCAACCCTCTGCCACTCGTGGCACACCATACTATACCATCAAGAACCAAAAAATCGTGAATAATATATCCAGGCATTAGTATTTCAATACTTCCACCTTCTTTATTCAGGGATATTAAACCATAAGGGCACCCAAAAAGCATTTCATTTTCCGACGATTCCCCGATTTTATAAACCGGTTGTTTTTCATACTTTTTTAACTCGTCTGTTTCAATATCATAACGAGCAATATCTTCTACAATGCCCCCTATCCACATATACCCATCGCTATCCTGGTTGGCATCAAAAATAAAATCACCAAAATCCTTAGATCTTAACCTTTCATTTCCTGATTCCGGATCAAAAACCTTAACTCCTCCGCCCCATGTTCCGGCCCACATGCGTCCGCGGCTATCTTCAAAAATCGACAAAAATGCACGCGGATCTCCCGGTGGACTAGAAAAAAAGCTGACCCACTTATCCTTCTTCACATTCCATTTACTAATGCCATTATTGGTGGCAAACCAGATGTTTTTTTTACTGTCCTCAAAAACGTCATTAACAACATTATTCACCAATGAATTAACAGTGTTTACCCGATGCCTGATAATCCTGACGGGATTGATTGTTTGCTTAAAAAATGAAACACCACCAGTGAAAGTACATACCCAAACCCGGTTTTTACTATCTTTAAAAATATCATAAACCCCATTTCCCGCCAATGAACCGGGATTATCTTGATCCTCACGATATTTATTCAACACCCTGGTTCCCTTCTTATCAAATTCCCAGAGTCCCTGTCCGTCAAAACCCAGCATTATAGTACTGTCAGTATTGGCCTCAATAGCCATCAGGGGTTGTCCGGGGAATCCTTCCGGTTTAACGGGAACAAGTCTGTCAAATCTGGTATCGTAATAAAATGCATCTCCTGTAACAGTCCCAATCCAAAGATTTTCTGATTCCTTATCAAAATAGAGTTCAAGTATTTGAAGTGGTTCTTTATTTCCAATGGAAGACAAAAGCTCTGTTTTACCGGAATGGGCATTTACTAGATAAAGATTTTCGGAATGCCCCCAAAAGAAATACTTTTCATTGTACCATTCCAAAAAGTGCTCTTTCTGGTCCGATTCGTTGATGCGTTTTATACCATTCTCTTCAGAATAGTGGTACAGACCATAGGTAGCAGCAATATAAAATTTATAGTCATCGCTTACAAGCACATCACTAACAACCAGATAGTCATTCTCCAACAAAACTCTTAAATCCAGAATAAATTCAAATTTGTCGGATAATGAGTTATATTCAAAAAACTGACCATTATTAGTGTAAGCATACAGATGGTAATTACGATACAACAATTTAACGCTTAAAACATTGGGGGTAATGTATGGAAGATGGTACTGCCGTTTATCATCCTCTGTAAATCGGTAAATACCTGCTTTGGAAGAAACCCAAATAAACCCACACTCATCCTCGCAAACAGAGTTGGCACCACGGATTGAAGTCCCGTAAATTTCATTTATATTGTAAAACGAATAATCATTTGCCTCAGCAATAATACTACACCACAAAAAAAGAGAAAAGATATAGGTCTTTGATAGAAAATGATGAAGAACCGGCCCACTCATTTGCAATTGACTTTAGAAAACGATTAACAATTGACTATTAAAACAAAAACGAATAGCCAAAACTTTTCCTATCAAAAGTATTAATTATTGTTTAAAACTTCAATCAAATTGAAAATTAAATGTGCTTTTTACTTTTCATTTGCAAGAAAAACGGTTAAGTAATTCATTGGAAGATGAAACCATTTGCTTCTTCAGATTTGAAACTTCGTTTTTTTAATTTTCCACCTCAAAAGATGTAAAAACTAAGGTCATTCCATCTATTAATGTCTGAAATCAAAAATTTAATATCTTAAATCGAAAATCCCCAATACCTGATATCACTATTTTTGATTTATTAAAACCTCTTAACGCGGCCATGTTTCTTAAACTCTGCTCCTATTAACATTAACCCCTTCGTTAATAGCGATTTTAGGACCATTTTTCCCAACAAGAACATTTAATCATTGAAATAAAAAACACAAAATGAAAAAAAGAAATCTAATTTTTATCGCAATTCTTATTCTTGCTACCTACGGATTTTATTCGTGCAACAACGAAACAACAGATAACTCCAAATCCCTAAAAGAGGCCTTCTCTGAGCAGTTCTATATCGGAACCGCTTTAAATGCACGCCAGATAATGGGTCATGATTCCGCAACCATGGCAGTCGTAAAAAAACACTTTAATTCCATAGTGGCTGAAAACTGCATGAAAAGTGGTATGATTCAACGTAGCGAAGGAGAATTCAACTTTGAGCTGGCCGATCAGTTTGTAAAATTCGGTGAAGAAAACGATATGTTTATCATTGGACACACACTCATCTGGCACTCCCAGGCTCCTCGTTGGTTTTTCACTGATGAAGAAGGCAATGACGTTTCCAGAGATGTTCTCATCGAAAGGATGAAGAATCACATTCATACTGTTGTGGGCCGTTATAAAGGACGAGTAAAAGGTTGGGATGTGATGAATGAGGCAATTCTCGATGATGGATCCTTCCGAAAAAGCAAATATTATGAAATCATTGGAGAGGATTTTATAAAACTCGCCTTCCAATTTGCCCACGAAGCCGATCCCGAAGCTGAACTCTATTACAATGATTATTCGATGGCTGAGCCCGGGAAAAGAAGCGGAGTTGTCAAAATGGTCAAAAATCTTCAGGAACAAGCGATTAAAATCGACGCCATTGGAATGCAAGGGCATATTGGATTAGATAACCCTTCCATCCAGGAATTTGAAAAAAGTATTGAAACTTATTCCGGTCTTGGACTAAAAGTCATGGTAACAGAACTGGAGCTTACCGTATTGCCCATGCCCGACTGGAGTGCAGGAGCAGAAATATCAACCGATTATGAATACCAGAAAGAACTCAATCCTTATACCGAAGGGCTCCCTGACTCTGTGAATGTGGCCTTTGAAAACCGTTATCTTGATTTCTTTAAACTCTTCCTCAAACATCAGGATGTAATTTCAAGAGTAACACTGTGGGGGGTAAATGATAATAATTCCTGGAAAAACAATTGGCCTGTGAGAGGAAGAACCGACTACCCATTGTTGTTTGACAGAAATAATGAGCCCAAACCTGTAGTTGCCAAAATAATAAAAGAAGCGTTAAAATAAACCATTTAAAGTATATCCTGTCAAAAACAATAAATCAGTGCACTTCCCGGGATGACTAAACATCGGAGGAAGTGCACTTTAAATATTCGTTAACAAGTTAAATCCAAAATTTATTTTAATTCCTTTCTTTTTTTTCATCAATTGAATATTCATTTAGCTTAATAAGGCAGTTTACCGCTAACCCCGAAACATAACCACAGCACAAATGAACAATTCCGGAAGATTAATAACTCTGCTTCTCATTGCCTTGCTTTTTGCACCTGCGAAAGCCCAGGAAATAATCGAACTCTACAATGAAAACATTCTGAAAAGTGAGTTTGATAGCACTTATACAAAAAATCCCGGAGGATTAATAACAAAAGTTATTTCTCCGACAATAGAAATGTATCTGCCAACAGCAAACGATTCTCTCTGTCCGGCTGTTATTATCTGCCCGGGTGGAGGATACAGTGTTATTGTTTATGAAGGTGAAGGGATTTCAACAGCCAAAAAAATGGCGGCCAACGGCATCGCAGCATTTGTTCTAAAATACCGGCTGCCGGGCTCATCCTCCGACGATAATAAAAATCTACCGTTAAAAGATGCACAACAAGCCATCAAAGTTGTCCGCGAAAATGCCTCAAAATGGAACATAAGCCCTGTTAAAATAGGGATCATGGGTTTTTCTGCCGGGGGACATTTGGCATCAACATTAGCAACTCATTATCATTCATTAATTGACAACCCCGAAAACACAAGTCTGCGTCCGGACTTTCAAATATTGGTTTACCCTGTCATCAGTATGCTGGACAGCCTCACTCATTTGGGATCCAGAAACCAGCTTTTAGGCGAAAACCCAAGCCCGGAAGACATCAACAACTTTTCATCCGAACTACAGGTGGATTGCAATACACCCCCTGCTTATATTACACATGCAACGGACGACCTTGTGGTAGATGTGGATAACAGCATTTTCTACTTCGAACAATTAAGACATCATAAAGTGCCTGTTGAAATGCACATCTATCAGGAGGGAAATCATGGATTCATTTTCAAACATGAAACCTGGACAGATCCACTCTTTAAATGGATGAAAAGTTCTGGATTTCTGGTTAACTGAATGAATAAAACACTCATAGGTCATTTTTAATAAATACATAAATTAATGAATACACGAGCGCTAAAACAATTCCCAAAAACTCATTTGGCATTGATGGTTTTTTTTTCCCTGTTATCCTTTTCCTTACTCGGACAAAAACAAGAAGGAAGCAATACCCGGAATCTTTTTCTGGAAGCTGGATACAATCAGGCAGAAATAGACAAAAAAGTTGAAAAAGCATATTCTGACCTTTTTGAGGGCCCCAATCGCATCTATTTCGAGGTAGGAGATTCAATGGGCTATGTGTCGGACATAAAAAACGATGACGTTCGCACCGAAGGCGTTTCTTATGGGATGATGGTGGCTGTTCAACTCGACAAGAAAGAGGTTTTTGACCGCATCTGGCGTTGGTCAAAGAAGTATCTTCAGCACCAGAAAGGGCCCAGGAAAGGCTACTTTGCCTGGAGCTTTAACCCGGAAAAGATGAGAATCAACTCACCGGGAAGTGCATCGGATGGAGAGTTCTATTTCGTAACTACCCTTCTGCTGGCCTCCAATCGTTGGGGAAATGACACAGGGATTGACTATTATGCTGAAGCCCGCAACATATTAGATGCCATGTGGGAAAAAGACGGCGCCGCAAACGTCCATAACATCATCAATGTGGAACACAAGCAGATATCTTTCGTTCCTGAAGGTGACGGCTACAACTGGACAGACCCCTCCTATCATGTGCCTGCTTTCTACGAAATATGGGCGGAATACGCCAACGACGGACATGAACAATTCTACCGCGACTGTGCGGACACTTCACGGGTATTTCTTCACCGTGCCTGTCACCCTGTTACGGGCTTAAACTCCGACTATACAGAGTTCAGCGGAGAACCTCATCCCACCCGTTGGATGAAACCCGGATTCAGATACGATTCATGGCGTGTTCCCATGAATATTGCCATGGATTATATGTGGTATGGAAAAGATAAAGAATGGCAGGAAGATTATGCGCAACGTTTTCAGAACTTCCTGAGATCCGAAGGAATTGACTCTTTTAAAGACCAGTACAATCTCGATGGTTCAAAACCCGATTGGATACTTCCGGCAGGTAATTACCCTCCAAAACTGAGACATTCACTGGGACTAATATCCACAGCAGCCACTGCCTCTCTTATCAACATCAACAACAACCAAAACAGTATGGATTTTGTCCATAAACTCTGGGATGAAAAGCTGGAGCCTTATGAAGACGGATATTTCGACCCCTATTATGACGGCCTGATGTATCTTTTTAGCCTGATGCACCTGAGCGGAAAATATCAAATCATTACTCCAGCTCAGAAATAAAACTTTTTTATCACTTACTAAACCTTACAAAATGAAGAACATATTCCTTTCCCTTTGTCTATTGTTTACCCCTTACACTTTTGGTCAAAGTCCTGTAAACCCACCGTCCGCTGGCTTTGACATTTTTCAGGAAAGCATTCCACACGGCAAAACAGACACAGTCACCTATCATTCAAAAACCGTTGGCAATGACCGCACCGCATTAGTTTACACACCTCCCGGCTTCGACACAAGCAAGCAATATCCGGTGCTCTATCTTTTGCACGGCATTGGAGGCGATGAATTTGCCTGGACTAATAACGGAAATGCCGGTACAATTCTGGACAATCTGTATGCCCAGGACAAATTGGAACCAATGATTGTGGTAATGCCAAATGGCCGTGCCATGAAAAATGACCGCTCCGAGGGAAATATTTTCAGCCCTGAAAGGGTGGAAGCTTTTGCCACATTTGAAAAGGACCTGATAAATGACCTGATTCCATTTATTGAAAAAAAATATCCGGTAAAAGAGGACCGTAATAACCGGGCCATTGCAGGTCTTTCCATGGGGGGCGGTCAATCGCTGAATTTCGGTCTGGGCAATCTGGATAAATTTTCCTGGGTAGCAGGTTTCTCCTCCGCACCCAACACCAAAAAACCAACAGAACTGGCTCCGGAACCGAAAAGAATAAAGACTGAACTTAATCTTCTATGGCTTTCATGCGGAGATAAAGACAACCTGATCCCCATAAGCAGTAGTTTCCATGATTATCTCGATCAATCTGATGTTCCCCACATTTTTTTTGTCGATCATGGCTACCATGATTTCAACGTTTGGAAAAACAGCTTATACATGTTTTCCCAGCTTTTGTTTAAGACTGTAAATGAGGAGCTTTTCGATGTCATCAGCAATGTTGGACGCCCTGCGGAAACCAACATTCGTTCGGCTGAATTCCCAAAAGTCCATCCCGACGGAACGGCAACTTTCAGGATAAAAGCACCTGAAGCGCAAAAAATCCAATTAGATCTGGGACGAAAATACGACCTGAATAAAACCGAGGAGGGGGAATGGCAGATTACTACAGACTCGCTCGGTGAGGGTTTTCACTACTATTCTCTGATTATCGACGGTGTGGCCGTGGCCGATCCTGCCAGCGAAACTTTTTACGGGATGGGGCGCATGGCCAGTGGTATTGAGGTGCCTTTCAAAGGAGATGATTACTACACTCTGAAAAATGTTCCTCACGGAGATATTCGAATTAAACGCTACTACTCAAAAGTCACCAACAGCTGGAGACAGTTTTATATGTACACCCCTCCCGGGTATGATAATTCCGACCAGGAATATCCGGTTCTGTATCTCCTTCATGGTGGTGGCGAAGATGAACGCGGATGGGCCACTCAGGGAAAAACGGATCTGATTCTCGACAACCTCATTGCCGAAGAGAAAGCAGAGCCCATGATCATCGTTATGATGGATGGGAACATACCGTCACCGACTTTTGGTGAAGAGATGCTTACCATCTTCGAGAAAGAACTCACTGAATCAGTGATTCCTTTTGTGGAAAGCAACTACAGAACAAAGTCGGGTGCTGAAAATCGTGCCCTCGCAGGTCTTTCCATGGGAGGAATTCAAACTCTGTATGCCGGCATTTACAACACAGATACATTCTCCAACCTGGGTGTTTTCAGTTCAGGGTGGATAATAGGAGCCCACAACGATATTGCCGATGCTCAATACGAATTTATGGGCGAGAATGCGGACAAAATCAACAACAACTTAAACCATTTCTGGATTTCAATGGGTGGAAAAGAAGATATTGCCTGGAAAAACTGCCAGATCATGATGTCAAAATTTGATGAGCTAAACATCAATTACACCTACAGTGAATACCCCGGAGGACATACCTGGCCTGTTTGGAGAAATAATCTTTACAATTTTTCCCAGGTTCTTTTTAAGTAATCTGTTTTTAACCTGTAATTATTAGAACCTAATACCATGATCTTAAAAAACACAACCTTCGGCATCTGCTTGTTACTAAGCTTAATCCTAACAGGCAATGCTTCGTTTGCACAGACGCTGCAACTCAACGAAAAAGAATATTTTGAAACCACCGGATTAAATGTTCTGGTTTTCAACAATGAATACAACGGCTTCTTCTTTGATGAAAAAACGGCCGGAATAGAACTCATTCATCACGGTGTCAGAACTTCAACCGGGGGGGCAGTCAGGCTCCAGAACACCCCTGAACAATGGGATTTAATTCCTACAATGGTGAACAAAACGGTTGATAAAAACAACAAAAGCATAGAATTCACGCTTCGGTACGAAGCTTACGATTTTGACTCAAAAATCACCGTTTCTCCAAAAGAGGAAGGTTTTCAAATAACCGTATCATTAGACCAACCGGTACCGGAAGAATTAGAAGGAAGGGCAGGCTTTAATCTGGAGTTTTTACCTTCTGCATACTTCGAAAAAAGTTATCTCACAGACGGCAAGCCGGCAACATTTCCGTTATACCCGTCAGGCAATACCACCATCGAACCATTAAAGAACAAAATACCACAGTTTGCAGGTCACAGCACTTTTGATGACCGCGGCCTTGATGAATACATAGATCCCAAACCATTGTCGAAAGGTAACACACTGGTGTTGGCTCCCGAAGATCCCGAAAGGTATGTAAAGATTGAATCGGAATCGGAAATAATGCTATTTGATGGTCGGAATCTTGCCCAAAACGGGTGGTTTATTGCACGCAGCATATTGCCAACCGACCAAACAGGCGAAGTTCTAAAGTGGTATGTCGAACCCAACGCCATCGAAAACTGGGTGCGCGAACCAAACATCGGTTTTTCCCAGGCCGGCTACCATCCCGACCAAAAGAAAGTTGCCGTTATTGAACTCGACAAGAATGATACCCCTCTTCAACAAGCTTTTATCTATGAAATTACCGCATCAGGCGAGAAAGTAAAACGTCTGACTGTAAACACAAAAGAATGGGGAGAATATTTACGTTACAATTACGTAAAAATTGATTTCAGCTCTATCAAAGAACCAGGACTATACTACATTGAATATGGTGACCAAACAACAAATACCTTCTCTATTGACGAAAATGCGCTGAAAAATGTATGGCATCCCACATTAGATGTTTTCCTACCGGTACAAATGGATCACATGAAAGTGAACGAAGCCTATCGTACCTGGCATGGCGAACCCTTTATGGATGACGCTTTGCAAGCTCCCGTAAACACTGAGTTTTTCGATGGTTACCGCATGGATTCTGTAACAGACACCAAATACAAATCGCTGGAGCGCATACCCGGACTGGCTGTTGGTGGCTGGTTTGATGCCGGCGACTATGATATTCAAACCGGCACGCATTGCCGTACCATCCTGAGTCTGGTGGATTCATGGGAATACTTCAAAGTTAACAGAGACCAGACCTTTATCGACCAGGAAACCCGCTACGTTGACATCCACCGCCCCGACGGCGACCCCGATATTCTTCAGCAAATAGAGCATGGTACCCTTAACCTGGTGGCGCAGATTGAAAATATCGGGCATCCGGTAAGAGGAATTATTGTTCCCAAACTGCACCAGTACCATCACCTGGGAGATGCTTCCACTGAAACCGACAATTTGCCCTACAATCCGAGCCTTAAACCTTATGAAAGCGATGGAAAAAGTTCTGGAACCCTAGACGACAGATGGGCTTTTACCAACCGAAACTACATGCTTGATTTTTCAACCGTGGCAGCACTCGCTGCAGCCAACAGGGCGTTGAAAGATTACAACAGTGAACTGGCCGAAAAATGCCTCCGTCTGGCTAAGAATCTTTTTGCAGAGGCTTCTGAAATTATGAAAACAGCGGAACCCAACAGGTTTTCACGTTGGGGCCAGTTTAATGAAATATCCGCAGTATTACAGCTGTATATTGCCACCGGAGAAAAAGAATTTGCAAACCGCTATGAAGAACTCATCTGGCCGGCACTGGAGGAATCATCAGAATGGACCCTTTCAATGGCGCTTCAAGCCATTCCTCACATGGATGAAGACTTTAAAGGAAAACTTAAAAAATACGTGATTAACCACAAAACAGAAATCACTGGATTAGACGCTGACAACCCTTACGGAGTACCTGTTTCGACCAGAGGATGGGCAGGAAACTCAGGAATTATCGATTGGGCTATTACCAATTACATGGCACACAAAGCCTTTCCCGAAATCATTGAAAAGGAAGATGTGTACAGGGGATTAAATTACTTGTTCGGATGTCATCCCTCCTCCAATCTTTCGTTTGTTTCGGCCGTAGGAACCCGCTCCAAAAAGGTAGCTTATGGCAGCAACAGAGCCGACTTTAGCTTTATCGCAGGCGGAGTGGTTCCGGGGGTTCTGATTTTGAATCCTGACTTTCCCGAAAACAAAGAAGACTGGCCCTTCTTCTGGGGTGAAAATGAATATATTATCGATATTGGTGCGTCGTATATTTATTTAGCCAATGCAGTCAACGAACTGCTTAGTGAGAATTAACCCTAACCCAAACCAGAAAAACTATGAAACTTTTTAAGAACATTTGCTTTTTCACATTACTATTCTGCTTGTTTTCAGGCAATATTACTGCACAAAAAGCTGCATTAATAAAAATCGATCCCGATCGAAAAATTGACACCATTGATCCTAATATCTACGGAGCATTTGTTGAACCAATCCGAACGGTGGTTTATGGAAATATCTATGATCCCGAATCCTCCTTTGCCGATGAAAATGGTTTTCGAAAGGATTTCATCGACCTTATCAAAGAGCTCAACATTCGTAACGTCCGTTGGCCGGGTGGAAATTTTGTTTCCGGCTACAACTGGGAAGATGGTATTGGCCCGAAAGACCAACGACCGTCAAAACTTGATCTGGCATGGAAACAAGTCGAAACCAACCAGATGGGAACCGACGAATATGCTAAATTCTGTAGCCTGATTGGGGCCGACAACTTCCTTTGTATCAACGGCGGTACAGGCACGCTCGATGATGCCCGTAACTGGGTGGAATACTGCAATTATGATAAGGGCACTTACTATTCCGACCTTCGACGAAAAAACGGAAATGAAGAGCCTTTCAATGTGAAATACGTAGGCCTTGGCAATGAGATAGACGGACCCTGGCAAATGGGACAAAAATCGGCAGAAGATTACTGCAAATTTGCGCTGGAAGCCGGAAAACTTATAGCCCTGATCGATGAAGACATTAAACTGGTTGCCTCAGGAGCTTCGCTGTACCGCCCCGGAAACGAGTGGGTGGATTGGAATGAATACGT
The DNA here is from genome assembly GCF_016278715.1 of Marinilabilia sp. GTDB lineage: Bacteria > Bacteroidota > Bacteroidia > Bacteroidales > Marinilabiliaceae > Marinilabilia. Next base: position 31,416 of record NZ_JADQBH010000088.1, read on the forward strand.
CCTGGATAAAATGGTGGGCAAAATTGATTACATCTCGGTACACAGATATGCCACCGAAGCTTTGCCCGGTGGAAGGGAAAACAATATCTTTTCTGACCGAATGTCACTTGGGCTGGATATTGATGAGAAAATAGAAACCACACAGGCGCTCATAAAAAAGGCAATGATCAAATCTGAGTCCGAACGCCCGGTTTACATCTCTTTCGATGAGTATTCTCCTGGTTTTGGAGGCATTGCCAGTTCTTTATTGCTTGCACAACATTTGAATTCATTTATCAGGCATGCCGATATTGTAAAAATGGCCAATATCACCATGATTACTGCCCTGACCGGACATTCTCCTAAAGGTGTTTTCAAAAATTCCCTGTTTCATACATTCAATCTCTATTCCAACAATGCCCTTGGCACAGCTTTGGATGTTTATGCTGATGGGCCATCTTATGACAATGAGATATTCGACAACATCCCTTATCTGGATGTGACAGCAATATTTAACGAATCAGAGCAAAAAATAATTGTTAATGTGGTCAACAGACATGAGACTGATGACATCGAAACAAAAATCGATTTACAAGCCGGCAAATACTCAGGCAAGGCTACAGTCAATTTGATTAATGCTGAAAGTCTTGATGCAAGAAATTCCATTGAAGAATCTCCTGTTTCAATAAAAACCAAACAGATGAGTTTTAAAGGCACCGTTATTCAACATACATTCCCTGCTCATTCATTTACCCAAATTGAAATTCCGACGAAATAATATTATAAAATTTCTGTCATGCAACGTACTCTAGCGAAACTATTTATATTAACACTTTTCAGTGTTTCCATAATTGCTTTCATCCCGGGCGGGGAGCATTCCAAAAAGCCAATATACCTCAACACTTCTTATTCATTCGAAGAGAGAGCTGCAGATTTGGTTTCCAGAATGACTCCCGAAGAAAAGCAAAGTCAGTTTGGCAATACCATGCCTGCAATTCCACGATTGGGAGTCAATGCCTACAATTTCTGGGGCGAGGCACTACATGGTGTTATGGGACGCAACAACAACAGCGGAATGACCGCCACATCATTTCCAAATAGTGTAGCTGCCGGAGCAACATGGGATCCTGAATTGATTAAAAGAGAAACCGAAGTTGTTTCGGATGAAGCCCGCGGGTTCAATCATGATTTGATTTTCACCCTCACATACTGGTCGCCGGTGATTGAACCTGCCAGAGACCCACGTTGGGGAAGAACTGCCGAAACTTTTGGAGAGGACCCGTTTCTGGTTTCTGAAATAGGTAAAGGATTTATTCAGGGAATGATGGGTGATGACCCCCGGTACCTGAAAACTGTTCCCTGCGGAAAACACTTCCTGGCCAATAATACTGAGTTCAATCGTCATTCCGGAAGTTCTGATCTGGATCAAAGGGATATGTATGAATATTACCTCCTGCCCTACCGGACCCTAATACGCGATTACAACCTCCCTTCTGTTATGACTTCCTACAATGCTGTGAACGGAGTTCCCGTTTCAGCCAGTAAATTCCTGGTCGATACCATTGCCCGGAAGTTGTATGGATTGGAAGGATACATAACCAGCGATTGTGGGGCTATTGATGACATTGTAAGAGGCCATCATTATGCCGAAGATTACACTCAGGCGGCTGCAATGGGAATCAAATCGGGTGTGGACATTGACTGTGGAGGTGTTTATCAAAATCATGCACTCAAAGCATTGGAAGAGGGATTAATATCACAAGGCGACATTGATAAAGCGCTGATTAACATCTTCATGACCAGAATGCGAACCGGCGAGTTCGATCCAAAGGGGATGGTTCCTTATGCAGGCATCAAACCCTCCAAAGTTAATGATCCATCACATCACGATTTGGCCATTGAAATGGCAACAAAGACTCCTGTACTACTGAAAAACGACAAGGTTGCAACTACAGAAAATAAAGCCTTGCCAATAGATCTATCCAAAATCAAAAAAATTGCTGTGTTAGGCCCCCAGGCCAATCTGGTTGAACTGGGAGATTATTCAGGTCCGGTGGAACCTGATTTACGAATTACCCCACTAGCCGGGATTCAGAACTACATTAAAGAACACAACCTAAACACAGAGGTTGTCTCAAAATCAGGTGGTAACACTGCAAAAAACACAGACTTCTTTACCATTTCCGGCTTTTCAACAGTAACCACCGATGGGAACATTAAAGAATTTGACGCCACCAAATTTGATAAATCGGCCAAAGGACTGATAGCCTCCGAACGTTTCGGTCAATCGGCTGTCAGAGGAATAAAAGACGGTGACTGGACCTTATACGAGAACATCGACATAACCAATGTGGACTCCATCCGCTTTAACATGACTATTGCGGATGAAGGAGGATTGCTTGAGGTGCGCGTCGGGTCGGCAACCGGAAATGTTCTGGCATCCCAGACAATTGTTTCCGGCAATCAGGAAAATAACAATTCATGGTTCAGACGCCCGGAAACAGTGTCAGTAAAAATCAACACACTGGGGATAACCGGACCGCAACCCATTGTTTTGGTTTATCATGAACCGGAACCTGACGGCACGGACCAGGAAACACTGGACATGGCGGCTTCTGCCGATGTGGCTTTGGTATTTGTCGGAACCGACCAATCAACCGGAAGGGAAGAATCCGACCGTTTCTCTATTACGCTTCCCGGGAATCAGAATCAGCTGATTAAAGCTGTAGCAGATGCCAACCCCAATACCATTGTGGTAATGCAAACCATGGGCATGGTAGAAGTTGAAGAGTTTAAAAATCATCCCAATATTAAAGGTATTATCTGGACTGGGTATAACGGTCAGGCACAGGGAACCGCTATGGCAAAAATCCTCTTTGGCGATGCTAATCCCGGCGGAAAACTTAATGTTACCTGGCATAAATCGCTCAATGACATCCCTGATTTTAACGACTATACCCTGAGAAAAAGTACAGAAAATAACGGCCGTACTTATTGGTATTTCGACGGTGAGGTCTCCTATGAGTTTGGTTTTGGACTTTCATACACCACTTTCGAGTACAGCAATTTTGCCATCAGCCAAACCAACATTACGCCCAACGATAAAATTACTGTAAGTGTTGATGTATCTAACACCGGCAAAGTTGATGGTGACGAAATTGTACAGGTTTATGTAAAAACACCTGACAGTCCCGCCTCCCTCGACAGACCAATCAAAAGGTTAAAAGGGTTCAAAAGAGTAACCATTCCTAAAGGCCAGAGTAAAAGAGTCCAAATCGATATTGACTGCAAAGACCTTTGGTTCTGGGATGCAAAAAACAGCAAAATCACATTTGATCAGGGCGCATACATTTTCGAAATTGGTGCTTCATCAAGCGACATTAAAGGTGAGTTAGAAGCCACCATGAATGGGAAATATAAACCCGAACTTGTTAATGTTGTTGCCGAAAGTGACAAGGTGGTTCTGAAGCCGGGTGACATCATCCAATCCAGCGTAACTGCAGCCATGGATGACGATACTTTTTATGACATTAATAAAGCCCGGGTAATCTACAGAAGCAATAATCCATCAGTCGTTGATGTTGACCAAAACGGAAAAGTTACGGCTACCGGGGTGGGCATTGCATCTGTTTTTGCTGATGTAACTATTGATGGTAAAACATTATCTGACGGTTATCCTGTGAAGGTGATGCCAGACCTGACGCCTGAATCAGTCTCGGTGAATGGCAAAATCATCCCCGGATTTGACAAGGATGTGAAAGCCTACAGTTTTCTGCTGAAGAATACATCAAATGTACCAACAGTGGAAGCAGTGGCCGTCAGTGATAATATCAGAGTGGATATTCAACAAACCAAAGATATTCCCGGAACTGCCGTAGTTACTCTTGTGGATGACATCACTCTGGAAAAAAACATCTACTATGTGAATTTTGATGTAAAATCTGTCAGTGAGGAGTTTAATGGTTCTGAAATTGGTTCGCAATGGGAATGGATACGCGAAAACCCATCGACTCATAGTCTCTCAAAAAAAGACGGCGCCATTACTATCACCAGCGAACCCGGAGGCGTTTCGGAGAACACCAACAATGCAAAAAACATATTGCTGCAAAGCGCCAATTCCGACTGGACCATAGAAACAAAGCTGGTAGGATCCAGAATGCCTTCCCAGCCTGAAAATGCCGGAATTATTGTTTATCAGGATGATGAAAACTTTATTAAACTGATGTTAAGGGCTGTCATCAAAACCACCCGTGTAAGGGAGCCCCAACCGGGAACCATTGACCTGGTGATGGAAGAAAACGATATTTCCAAATCGCTGGCTTCCTTTAAACTCAAAGAAGCCATAACCGACAACAATGAGTTGGTTCTTAAACTGACAAAAAAAGGGAGTATCTACACCGCTTATTATTCCATGGATGACGGCGAAAACTTTGAAGAAATGGGAACGGCGGATCTCCTGCTGAAGGACATTAAGGCCGGGCTGATGGTGGCAGACGGTATCATCGCCAATTACATGAAAAGTACTTTCTGGTTCGATTCTGACACCACAAAACCGGATACACCTTTTAATGTTTCGTTCGATTATTTCCGCATCGAAAACAGCGGCATTGAGTAATCAGAAACAATACACCTTATTGCGGCAGGAGCAATTTCTGTCGCAGATAGTGAAAATAAAATACTATTTACTAACCAAATAATCAGGAGAAGTTATTATGAATTACAAAATCAAAACCCTTTTAGCAATATTTCTGATGTCCGGCAGCTACTGTTTTGCCCAGTCAGATGATAAAATAATCGAAGATTTTGAGCCATCGCCAGTCAATCAGCCGGGTAGTGAGTATCCTATGGTCAACTCGCAGGGCCGTGTGCGCACACAAATACTTGCACCCGACGCAAATTACGTTAAACTCGATATTGGTGGTGTAAAATACGATTTGGTGAAAGACGAAGAAGGAATGTGGATTGGTGAATCGGCCCCCCAGGATGTTGGTTTTCACTATTATCAACTGAATATCGACGGAGCATCGGTGCCCGATCCGGGAAGCCTCTTTTACTTTGGCGCTTGTCGTTGGGGAAGTGGTATTGAAATTCCTTCCGACGATCAGGATATGTTTGCAGTAAAAGATGTACCTCATGGGCATGTTCATGAAATTCTGTTCCCATCGGAAAGCACCAAAACATCCCGCAAAGCTTTTGTTTATACACCTCCGGGCTACGACAAAGAGACTTCGAACCGTTATCCAGTTTTATACTTGCAACATGGCTATTGCGAAAATGAAACATCATGGCCCAGTCAGGGACATGCCAATTTAATCATGGACAACCTTATTGCCGAAGGAAAAGCCAAACCTTTCATTATTGTGATGACCTATGGCATGACCAATGAGATTGAATTCGGTGGTCTCCGTGAGTTCGACATCAAACCTTTCCAGACAGTTTTGGTTGATGAACTGATTTCATACATCGACTCCAACTACCGAACCTTAGCTAACCAGGAGAACCGGGCTATGGCCGGCTTGTCGATGGGTGGTTTCGAAACAAAATTGATTACCCTGAACAGACCTGATGTGTTTTCGTATTACGGTCTTTTTAGCGGTGGGATATATAATCCGGAAGAACTTAAAGACCATGAAAACCTGAAGCTTGTGTTCATAAGCTGTGGAAGTAAAGAACGTCCCGATGGTGTTAAAAATGCCGTATCTGAGCTACAAAAGGCAGGATACAATGCCGAATCTTACATATCTGAGGGAACTGCTCACGAATTCCATACCTGGAGGCGAAGTTTGCATCAGCTTGCTCAACAGCTGTTTAAATAATTGATTATTAACGTCAAACTTGCTATGAAACAGATACAATTATTAATCCTGGTCTTTGCCCTGATTAGCGGCAATATTGCTGTTGCCCAGACAGAAAAGGTCGTGGAAGATTTCAAACCTTCTGAAGTAAACCAGATCGGAAAAGAGTACCCGCAAGTCAATTCTGAAGGACGCGTTCGGGTTCAGATTGAGGCCCCTGAAGCAAACAATGTTCAATTAGATATTGGCGCTGTAAAATATGACCTTACTAAAGATGAAAATGGCGTTTGGATAGGAGAATCTGCCCCTCAGGACGAAGGTTTTCACTATTATCAGCTCAATATTGACGGAGCCTCTGTTCCCGACCCGGGCTCCAGGTACTTTTACGGTGCAAGTCGCTGGGGTAGCGGAATAGAAATTCCTGCTCATGATCAGGATTTCTATGCTTTAAAAAACGTTCCCCATGGTCAGGTGCGTGAATTACAATACTATTCCGAAGTACAAGAAAGCATGCGTCGGTGTTTTGTTTATACACCCCCCGGTTATGAAAAAAATGTGGAAAAACGTTATCCGGTTCTTTATCTCCAGCATGGCGGAGGTGAAAATGAAACAGGATGGTCAAATCAGGGTAGGGTTAACTTAATTATGGACAACCTTCTTGCGGAAGGGCAAGTCAAACCTTTTATTATTGTTATGGATAACGGGTCCTGGTACAGACCTCGTGACCAGCGCCCCGCACCCAGAGATACCACCGAAAAGAGAACCTGGCCTCCAAAAGGTTGGGCCGATGGTTTTATGAATGTATTGTTGAAGGATGTTATTCCTATGATTGATGCCAATTTCCGAACCATCGCCGACCAGGAAAACAGAGCCATGGCGGGACTTTCTATGGGCGGTATGCAAACGCGCATTATCACACTGAACAATCCTGATGTGTTCTCACATGTTGGAATGTTCAGCGGTGGCAGCATAAGTGTTGAAGATGTTGAAAATGCTGAAGGCTTTAAAGAAAATATTAAACTGGTCTTTATCAGCTACGGAAGCAAAGAGCTGGAAAATCCAAGACCAGGTCCCTGGGGTGATCCTAAAGAAAACACAAACGCACTTAAGGAGTATGGCATGAATACCCATTTTTATGTCTCACCCGAAACAGCTCATGAATGGCAAAGTTGGAGACGTAGTTTTTATCAATTTGCTCCTCTGTTATTCACCGAATAAGGATTACCGTTTTTTTAAGCGTTAAATTTTAGAACAAAAGGTCGTTAGATATACTGAAATAAGATTTAGGACAAGTTGTATCCCGGGCATCAGGCATGATTAACTGCCTCTTATGGCAAATTGCCAGGACAGTAGAAACAGTATGACTTCTGCAGGATACAAAAATTTAACGGTCAGTTTTCAAAACGAATATGTTTAAAAAACACACTTTATGAGAGCGAATGGCCCCCTGTGTACTGAAAGGTAGTTATTCGCTCTCGTTTTATAATCTTAGTTCCTTTCGGCCAATATAATTTAAGTAAACTTTAAACGAATGAAACGAGCATGGCAATGATTGCCTCAAAAGAACATGTATAAGTTCTTACATGCGAGTTCTCCCGAATTTTCGGGAATCAATTACTTAGATAAATTTTATACTGATGAAATACATTGCAATAACAGCCGTTTTTCTTGCTTTATCCTTTAGCAGTTCAGGTTTGGCCCAACAACAAAAGGTCGTCGAAGACTTTAAACCTTCATCCGTAAACCAAATCGGTAAAGAGTACCCGCAAGTCAACTCTGAAGGACGTGTCCGGGTTCAGATTGAAGCTCCTGAAGCAAACAATGTTCAGTTGGACATTGGTGCAGTTAAATATGATCTTATCAAAGATGAAAATGGTGTTTGGACAGGAGAATCAGCTCCTCAGGATGAAGGTTTCCACTATTATCAGCTCAATATTGACGGAGCATCTGTTCCTGACCCGGGAACCAAATACTTTTACGGTGCTGGTCGCTGGGGAAGCGGCATTGAAATTCCGGCACACGACAAAGAGTTTTATGCATTAAAAAATGTCCCACATGGCTTGGTCAGCGAAAACATTTATTATTCAGACCTTACCGAATCATGGCGACGATGTTTTGTTTATACACCTCCGGGTTATCAGACAAATCCGGACACCCGTTATCCAGTACTTTACCTTCAGCATGGAAGTTTCGAAGACGAGACCGGCTGGTCTGCTCAGGGACATGCAAACCTCATCCTTGACAATCTGATTGCAGATAAAAAAGCCGTTCCGATGATCATCGTAATGGACAACGGTTATGCATTTAAACCAAATAAGGAACAAGGGAGCACCCCTACCCGTCCGGCATTTATCTTCGAGGAAGTATTGATCAATGAAGTAATTCCCATGATCGATAAAAAATTCCGAACAATAGATAATCGTGAAAACCGGGCAATTGCCGGTCTTTCAATGGGAGCTAATCAGACTATGCGCATTATCATGAACAACCTCGACAAATTCGCATATTACGGAGGGTTTAGTGGAACGGCCAATTATCCAAGCTCCGATGAAATTGATGTGGAAACATTTTTGGAAGGAGCTTTTGCAGATGGTAAAAAAGTAAATGAGCAAATAAAAGTTTTATGGCTGGGAGTTGGCACAAAAGAAGCCGAAGTTTTTCCAAAGTCTATTGGAGCTTTTCGTAATATGTTGGACAAACAGGGAATCGAGCATGTTTTTTACAAATCCGAAGGCACTGCTCATGAGTGGCTGACATGGCGTAGAAGTCTGTATCAATATGTTCAGTTACTGTTTAATTAGTGTCTGGCCAGAAAGTCCCGTGTACCGAACAGATCCATGATTCTTTAAAATCTATATCCAATAATCTGTGAAATAAGGAAAAACACAAAATTTTTGGACATCTGTTCAAATTTTCCTGTAAATGAAATATTATGAAATTTTTGATATCCAAAAATAGAATTTCCTTCTCGATATTAATTGTGTCAATGGCTTTTTCAACCGGATTTGCCAAGGCACAACGAATCGAAAACTCAGTTCCTGCCCCAACAAACATCAATCAAAGTCAATGCCCCTGCATTATGCCCGACAACAGCGTGGTTTTTCAGGTGAAAGCACCCAATGCGCAAAAACTTCAAATTGATTTGGGGAAGAAATACAACATGGTAAAAAATGAGAACGACATCTGGACTGTCCGCACTGAACCCATCGAGCCCGGATTTCACTATTACTTTCTGATAATTGATGATTTGCCCGTTGCCGATCCGGCAAGCCAGTCGTTTTTTGGAACAGGAAAAATGACCAGTGGGATTGACATTCCGGAACAAGGCATTGATTTTTACTCCATTAAAGACGTACCCCACGGCGCTGTCAGTTCAAAATACTATTTTTCCAATGTTACCAATAGTTGGCGGAGACTGTTTGTTTATACCCCTCCCGGATATAATGAAACCCCTGAAAGAAAGTATCCTGTGGTTTATCTCCAACATGGTGGAGGCGAAGACGAAACAGGATGGGTTCGTCAGGGAAAAACGGACCTGATTCTGGACAACCTGATTGTCGAAAGAAAAGCAGAACCTATGATTGTGGTAATGGCCAACGGGAATGTCAGTTCAGGTATTGGAGGATACAGCAGCCAAGCCATGATAAGTTTCAAAAAAGAAATAACAGAAAACATTGTCCCCTTTATCGATAAAAACTACCGCTCTATGGCAAACGCCCAAAACCGGGCTATTTGCGGTTTGTCAATGGGTGGAGGACAATCCTTTTACACAGGTCTCGAAAATCTCAATATCTTTAGTTCGATCGGAATCTTTAGCTCTGGAATTTTCGGTGGAATTAGAACAACGGCAGACAATACTTTCGATGCCGAAAAAGAAATTCCGGGATTGTTGTCTCAAACAGCAGATTTCAACCAAAAACTCGATTTATTCTATATTTCCTGTGGAGAAGCAGATCAACGCATTGAACATACAAAAAAAGCTGTAACCACCATGAAAGAAAATGGGCTGACTATTGAATTCAATTCCTTTCCCGGGGATCATGAGTGGCAGGTTTGGAGAAAATCGTTCTGCGATTTTGCATCCCAGGCATTCAAATAATCGCTTTTAAAAATAAAATCAACAAACCTAAACTGATTAAACATTATGAATAAAAAATGGACTTATATCGTTGGTTTGCTTTTACTAACACCATTTGGAGTTAGTGCACAACAAGCCAATGTAAATCTGGACTACAACCCCCAGGAAGATACCGAAGGTCTCACTCCCTTTAGTGCCCAGGTTAACTCCCCGGAAGTGCATGATGACCAAACCGTAACATTTCGAATAAAAGCACCCGACGCTAAAAAAGTCGAATTACCTGCAGGTGCCATACATACAGCTCTTGACAAAGGTCGTGAACCAATTCCTTTCACCAAAGGAGAAGATGGAATCTGGACATTGACCATTGGCCCCTTAAAGCCTGATATGTATGCCTATCATCTGCTGGTTGACGGGGTACAAATTGCCGACCCCAGTAACACTTATGCTGCCTTTACAGCCATGCCGCCGTACAGCCAGTTGGTAGTGCATGGCGAAGGCCCCGCATATTATGATGCCCAAAATGTTCCTCACGGAAATGTTACACGCCATGTTTATCATTCGGAGGTAACCAAAGGCGAACGGGAACTTTACGTTTACACCCCTCCCGGTTATACTCCTGACAAACAATATCCTGTTCTGTACCTGATAGGTGGAAGTGGCGAACTACCTTCAAACTGGGTGTACGATGGCCGGGTAAATTTCATCATGGACAATCTGCTTGCCGAGGGGAAGGCTCAACCAATGCTAATTGCCATCCCAAACAATCAGGTGATTCATCGAAATCACCCTCAGCATGCAGAACTAACTTTTGATATTTTCGAAAAGGAACTCCGGAATCATGTTATTCCATTGATTGACCAGAGTTACAGCACTATCCGGGAACCGGAAGGAAGAGCGATATCCGGATTATCAATGGGCGGTCGTCACAGTATGTTTATTGGGTTCCGTTCACTCGACGTCTTTGCTAATTTTGGCATTCTTAGCGCCGGAGACACCGATGCTGAAACATCGCTAAAACAGTTTTTAAACGATCCTGATGTCAACAACAAAGTTGATTATCTTTTTGTGGGACAAGGGACAAAAGAAGCACAAAGCTTTTTTAATCATCGCTGTCAGGCACTTCACGATGCTTTAAAAAATCATGAAATCGAACACGATTATTATATTGGCGGAAACGGCGGACATGACTGGTCTACCTGGCGTCATCTTTTATACTACCGGTTTTTACCAAACCTCTGGAAATAATATTCAGTTGAGAAACGTCAAAAATGATTGGATGCAAAGGCTTTATTTCAATAAATATTTGGTGTACCCACGTAGCATATCGTTCTTATTGAACAGAACGGAGCCTGAAGGGCTCCAATATTTGTAGCTTTTTTTCATAAAAAAAATATCGACGCTGAAGGTGTCGTACATTTCCTGAGTTCAAGGAAGAAAAGATATTTATTAAAAATTTACGTATTCCATTAAAAATTAAAGCATATACCAATGAAAAAAATAACGACTTCACTCATCGTAGTTCTGACATTTTTGATAACCTCATGTGCCAGCCGGCAACAGCCCGGTCAGGTACAGATCGAAGGCGGAACCATTCAGGGAACAGTCACCGAAGACCTGAGTATTTTTAAGGGTGTTCCTTTTGCAGCCCCCCCCGTGGGCGATTTGCGATGGAAAGCACCACAACCCGTTGAGGCCTGGGAAGGAGTGAAACAAACTACCGAATATGCTCCTGCCCCCATGCAGGCGGGCAATCCGCCATCAGGAAAAAGCGAAGATTGTCTCTACCTGAATGTTTGGACACCAGCCCAATCATCCGAAGAAAAGCTCCCCGTCATGGTTTGGATCTATGGCGGAGGATTTAGCTTTGGGTCTACGTCTGCCCCCGTTCATAACGGAGAACACCTGGCCCGCAAGGGAGTTGTAGTGGTGAGTGTTGCCTATCGTGTCGGACAGATCGGATTTCTTGCCCATCCTGAATTGAGCGCCGAAAGCCCCAACGGGGTTTCAGGAAATTATGGCTTGCTAGACCAGATAGCCGGACTTCAATGGGTTCAAAACAACATCGAAGCGTTTGGTGGCGACCCCAATAATGTGACCATTTTTGGTGAATCGGCGGGAGGCATTTCTGTGAGTATGCTTTGTGCATCTCCATTGACCGAAGGCTTAATCCACAAAGCCATATCGCAAAGCGGCGGTTCGTTTGGTCCTTCACGTTCGACCACTTATCCCGGTGAAAACATGAAAACCCTGGAACAAGCTGAAAAGGATGGTGTTGAATATCTTAAAAAATTTGAGGTTTCATCCATCGACGAACTGCGTGAAATTGAAGCTGAGAAACTTATTCCTCAAGGCTGGACAATGCCGGGAAGTTGGCCCGTTGTTGACGGATATGTCATTCCCGACGATCAGTATAAATTATATGAGGCCGGAAAATACAGAGATGTTCCGGTGCTGATTGGATACAACTCAGACGAAGGCTTAAGTTTTCCTGCCGGCCGTACCCCGGAAGAGTATATTCAGAATGTAAACGAACGTTTTGGCCCCTATGCCGACACTCTGCTTGAGGCTTATCCAGTGGGAGAAAACACAGTGCCCCGAAGTGCACGCAACCTGATGCGCGACGCTGCATTTGGCTGGCCTACCTGGACTTGGGCCCGTTTACAAACCGAAACCGGAGAATCACCTGTTTATCTCTATTATTTCGATCAACATCCCGAATATCCTGAAGATTCCCCGCAGGCTGACCATGGAACTCCACATGGAGTGGATGTACCTTATGTTTTTATGCACATGGATTCATCCAATCCAAACACAACAGAAGCGGATGTAAAAATATCAGAAATCATGGGAACCTATTGGACCAATTTTGCAAAAAATGGAAACCCGAACGGTGAAGATGTCCCGCAATGGCCGGTTTTCAGCAATGATGACCCTCAATTAATGATTCTGAAAACAGAGCCTGAAGTGGCACCAGTACCTGATGAAGAATCACTAAAGGCAATGGATGCTTATTTTGAGTGGAGACGCACACCGGAAGGACAAGAATGGGCTAAATAAAACAGCAAACAATTAAAAAAACAATCATGAGCAAATTAAACTTTTCACAAAAAGCATACTTCTTTTTATGGCTGCTTCTCGCCACTTCATTGTTTTCGTGTTCAGAAAAAAAAGAGAGTAGCAACCAGAATCATTATATTTCATTGAATTCACAATATGTCCACCATGCCGCAGGCAACCCGTATCTTCCACTATGGGAACATTTACCTGACGGAGAACCCCGGGTTTTTGAGGATCCGGATAATCCCGGGAAATACCGGGCTTACATTATAGGGTCTCACGATGTTCGCTATGAAAGTTATTGTGGCCCTGATATCAGAATGTGGTCTGCTCCAGTGGAAGATTTGTCAACATGGCGCGATGAAGGACCAATTTTTACTTATGAAATAGATGGGCAATGGGATGTGATGTATGCACCAGACCTTGTAGAGGTAAAAAGGAAAGACGGTTCAAAAGAGTACTATTTGTATCCCCATAGCAGAGGACCGAATCGTGAAGCCATGGTAGCCAAAGGCTCACGACCTGATGGCCCTTTCACCCCCATAAACCTAACGGAAGATGGAACCCGCACAGTGCCAGGAAGTATTCTTGGCTTCGACCCTGCCGTTTATATTGAATATGTGACCGACCCGAATGACCCAGATTACGAAATTGGTTTCAGAGCTTACGGTTATTGGGGATTTCAACGATCAATGGCTGCACAGTTGGATCAGGAAACCATGTATTCGGTACGTCCCGGAACAGATGTGATTGATTATTTTCTGCCTGCCAGTTCCAGATACGGAGAAATCAGAGATCCTGAAGGAACAGAATATCCCTGTATTTATGAAGGCGAAGATTTGGGTAGGTTCAATTTCTTTGAAGCCTCATCAATCCGCAAAGTTGGGAATAAATACATTACCGTTTACAGCGGTTATTCAGGCCCCGAATACGGAGTAGGAAGTTCAAACTCCACATTGCGCTATGCTGTTGGCGACTCTCCCCTTGGCCCCTGGAAAAGTGGCGGAGTTCTGGTGGACTCTCGTGGAATAGTTCCAAATCAGGATGGATCTGCGTTGCAAACAACCAACGGTGGTCACAACACCCATGGCAGCATAGAGTTGATCAACGGACAATGGTATGCATTTTACCACAGACCTCCCCGCAATTTTGGCTTTGCCCGTCAGGCGGTGGTTGCACCGGTCACTATCGAGTGGGACGAAAAGCCGGTTGCTGAAGGCGGAAGCGCCACTATCAGGGCCTATGACCCTTATGCAAAAGACCAAACATGGACAGCAAAAGACAAACAAGGAAACGAATATACAGGAGCAGAAGTAACTTCCGAAGGTTTCCACATTTATGGTCTCGACCCTTACCAGTATTATTCTGCCGGTTATGCATGTTATCTTTCCGATGTAGGAATGCAGCAGGATTCATGGGATATATGGGATAACCACATGCCTGTTACCAATGTGAAGAATGGCAACATTATAGGATATAAGTATTTTGGTTTCGGCGGACTTGATGAAGACAAAAAAGGCCTGAAAGCTTTCGAAGGAACAAAAGAAGGAAACGAAACAGCATTCAATCTTTTTCTTACCCCCAAAACCAACAAATCTTTCAAAGTTAATGTATGGTTAGATGGCCCGTGGGACAATGAAACCTGGAACGGAACAAAAATCGGTGAGATTATTGTTCCCGAAAATTCGACACAGGAAATTGCAAAATTCACTGTTGATGTGTCAACGTTCGTTGACCAGTTGGACAAAAAGCACGCGATTTTCCTTGTAGCAGAAAGTGATGAACAGGGTGGGCTTTTCGATTTAGCCGGACTTGGTTTTAGCTCAAAAAACAAACAAATTGAACGGCCAATAGTACCAAAAGTAAACATTCAGGTTAATGGTGAATCCATCGAAGTGCCCGAAACGCCCGTAAGATCTACAAATGAAAACGGGATTGTTGGCTACGACCAGTACGAAACAATTGTGACGTTGCCCTCAAACACAACCGAGGTTCCTGTAGTGGCCGCCACCGCAGATAACGATGCGGTCAAAATAGAAATCCAACAGTCACAATCCACTTCCGGTAGAGCCATCGTAAATTGTGATTACAATGGTGTGGTAAAAACATATAATATCGTATTTACAGCTAAATAGTGGCTGTTCAAAAAGTACATTTTGCTACATTTCGGGCAAGCGCAATGCGTCACGTTGGGTTTGCCCGAAAACTATTCAGTTGCTAGGTAAACTCAGTGTCTTCGGGCTTCGCACGCCTGACTTCCAACACTGAAATTAAAGACACAGCACTTGAAAAATATGCTCCTGAATTAATAGCCAATAGTTCGTTAAAAAAAGCCTAAACGCAAAGACGCAATGGCGCAAAGTTTTTATTGTCAGAGAGTTGTGATAAATATCGCACATTGTGCAAATTACTCACTAACAGGCTTTTAAAAAAGTTTAACGGAGTATTGAATAGCCAGACCCTGAGAAATTGACTTCTATTCTTTTTCGAATTAAAAGCAAAAACCCTATATTTTCGTATTTTAACAGCTGGAACAATTAAACAAATTATATTATGAAGTTAATTCAGACATTCCTAATCCTGACTCTGTTTTGTATTCATGGGGTTCTTGCAAATGCCACAGAAAATACAAGATTTATATCAGAAAGTAAAAGTGAAGACTCTTTCGTCATTGCCGAAAAAGGGGAAGCAGCACAAATGCTGATTGATTCAAAAGACGATCCCGGGGTCATCAGAGCCTTTAACGACCTGCAGGATGATATCCTTAAGGTCACTGATATCAAACCTGTAATGAATACCGGAAAAGTTTCCGGAGCAAAGAATGTCATTATCGCCGGAACCCTCGGCCAAAGTAAACTGATTGATAAACTTGTTTCTAAAAACATCATTAATGCCGATGACCTGAAGGGAAAATGGGAAAAATTCATCATCAAAACAGTGAAAAATCCAATGCCCGGCATTGAAAGTGCACTTGTGATTGCCGGAAGTGACAAGCGGGGAACCATATACGGTATTTACGACCTCTCTGAACAAATAGGAGTTTCTCCATGGTACTGGTGGGCCGATGTTCCGGTAAAAAAGAAAGAGAACATCTTTGTTAAAGCAGGTACATATACGGATGGCGAACCAGCCGTACAATACCGGGGAATATTTTTAAATGATGAGGCACCAAGTCTTACGGGCTGGGTAAATCAAAGATATGGAACCAACTATGGCGGGCATAAATTCTACACCCGTGTATTCGAACTAATCCTCCGCCTGAAAGGAAATTATCTATGGCCTGCCATGTGGGACTGGGCATTCTATGCCGATGACCCTATGAACAGCAAGATAGCCGATGAAATGGGTATAGTAATCGGAACATCCCACCATGAGCCAATGGCCCGAAATCATCAGGAATGGGCCCGCAACCGTGATGAATATGGTGCCTGGAATTACTCCACCAATCAGGAAGTGATTGACGAATTCTTCCGCGAAGGAATTGAACGTGTAAAAAACACCGAAGACCTGATTACCATTGGAATGCGTGGCGACGGAGACGAAGCCATGTCGGAAGAGACCAACGTAGAACTACTTGAAAGAGTTGTGAAAAATCAGCGTGCAATAATCGAGGAAGTAACCGGCCGTCCTGCAGAAGAAACACCTCAGGTGTGGGCCCTGTACAAGGAGGTGCTCGATTATTACGACCAGGGAATGCGTGTTCCTGATGATGTCATTATTCTTCTGGCTGACGATAACTGGGGAAATGTCAGACGTTTACCCAACGAAGAGGAGTTGAAGCACCCAGGTGGATGGGGGATGTACTACCATGTGGATTATGTGGGTGCCCCAAGAAACTCCAAATGGCTCAATGTCACCCCTATTCAGCACATGTGGGAACAGTTACAACTGACCTACGATTATGGTGTGGACAAACTCTGGGTGGTTAACGTGGGTGACCTGAAGCCTATGGAATATCCCATCTCCTTGTTTATGGATATGGCCTGGGAACCTACCCGCTATACAGCAGACAATCTAATGGAGCATCCAAGGGCATTCAGTGCACAACAATTTGGAGAGGACCAGGCCGACGAAGCTGCACGAATACTCAATCTTTACAGCAAATACAACGGACGCGTAACCCCTGAGATGCTTGATCGCAACACTTACAACCTCGAAACCGGAGAGTGGAAAAAGGTTTCTGATGAATACATCAAACTGGAGGCAGAAGCCCTGCGTCAGTATTTAAGCCTGGAACCGGAATACAGGGATGCCTACAAACAACTCATTCTTTACCCCGTCCAAGCCATGGCCAATCTGTACGAAATGTATTACGCACAAGCCATGAATCATAAGCTTTATGCCGAAAACAATCCACGTGCCAACTTCTGGGCCGACAAAGTGGAAAAGGCTTTCGAAAGAGACAAAGCGCTTAGTTACGACTATAACAATGTAATGTCCGATGGCAAATGGAAGAACATGATGTCGCAGAAAAAAATCGGTTACACCTCCTGGAACGATAATTTCCCGGCCGACCAGCTTCCGGAAATACATCGAATTGAAAACCCGGAAGAGGCGGTTGGCAATTATATTTTCACCTCTAAAAATGACTTTATCTCCATTGAAGCACCACATTATTATGAATTGAAGGACGCGGAAAAGGCCGAATGGACTGTGATTCCTCATGTGGGACGTACATTGGGTGGCATTGCGGTTATGCCATATTCCGAGCCGGTGGATGGTTCATCCGTATCCTACAAAATGGAATTACCCGAGGATGTCAGTTCGGTAACGGTGCATGTGGTGGTTAAATCAACCCTGGCATTTAAGAGACTTGAAGGTCACAGATACAAGGTTGGCTTTGAAGGGGCTGATGAAAAGGTCGTCAATTTCAACTCAGACCTGAACGAGAAACCCGAAAATATCTATACCGTTTTTTACCCCACCGTGGCCCGACGGGTGGTGGAGAAAAAGGTTGATCTGCAGGTTCCCGAAACATCGGATGGCAGGCAGACTCTCACAATCACACCAATGGACCCGGGAATTGTATTCGAAAAAATCGTGATTGATTTTGGTGGATATGAAGATTCCTATCTATTTGGTGAAGAATCGCCTAATAAAAGAGTAGTAAATTAAAAACCAATGAGTGTCGTATCCTTTACAGATTGTGGAATAACCATTGATGTAAAAGATACGACATTTCTTAACTTTCAACAAAATGAAGCTCAAATCATTATTATTATTCATGACATTGGTTGCATTACTTTCGTCATGCACTCAAAAACAACCCGATAAATCTGATTTCCAGGTATATCTTTGCTTTGGCCAATCAAACATGGCTGGTGCTGCTAAAGCAGAAGCACAAGACTCCGTTGTAGATCCACGATTCAAAGTAATGAGCGCGATGGATTGTCCTGCCCTGAACAGAGAAAAAGGTAAATGGTACACAGCTACTCCTCCCCTGGCCGATTGTAATGCCGGCCTCTCTCCTGCCGACTATTTTGGAAGAACCATGGTGGATAATCTCCCAAAAGAGATCACCGTCGGAGTCATTAACGTGGCCGTTGGAGGATGCAAAATTGAATTGTTCAACAAAGACAATTATCAGGCCTATGTGGATTCAGCCCCTGGCTGGATGCAGGGATGGATCGCCAATTATGGCGGTAACCCTTATGGACGCCTGGTCGAAATGGCCAAACTGGCACAAAAAGACGGGGTTATCAAAGGCATTCTTTTGCACCAGGGAGAATCCAATCCCAATGATACCCTTTGGACCAGGAAAGTAAAAGCTATTTATGACAACCTCATGACCGACTTAAATTTAAATCCGAAGGAAGTACCGTTGCTTGCGGGTGAAACTTTAAGTGCTGAATATGAAGGCAAATGTGCCGCCTTTAACCAATTCATCAACCAACTACCCGAAACTATCCCCAATTCTTTTGTCATCTCATCGGAAGGATGTCCCGGCCAGCCCGACGGACTGCATTTCACCGCTGAGGGATACCGCATACTGGGAAAACGGTATGGAGAAAAAATGTTGTCCGCTCTAGGAAATGAAACAACAGGTAAATAAACAAAATGAAATTATTAATTTGGATTACCGGAATTTTTGTTTTGGCGGTATTGAGTTTTTCCAACCTGAATGCCCAAAGTACTGAAGATAGCACGAATAAGGTTTTTAAAGATTTTAAATCCGAACTGGTTTGGGAGGCAAAAGTTAAAATCGGAGAAGCGCAAAATGTTGGGGAAAGCAAACGGGGAGTGCGACGGGTTATTCCAATTCTTGGTGGTACATTTGAAGGTCCGGAAATCAAGGGATCAATTTTGCCAATGGGAGAAGACTGGCAATTGGTCAGACCAGATGGAGATACCGAACTCTATGCCCGGTATCTTTTAAAAACGAATGATGGACATATCATTCACGTGCTCAATCAGGCTTTGATTCATGTTGGAGAAGAAAACAACAAATTTTATTGTAAATCGGTTCTGGATTTAGAAGCTCCGATAAACAGTCCCTACGAATTTCTCAACCATTCGGTATTTATTGGAACACTGGGGTTTCCTGAGCTCCAGCAAGGAGAAGAACCTTATGTTATTATTGGGGTATATAAGCTATTGCAATAGTTTCAATGATTGTTTCGGGAGGATTAACCGTAATAATCTCTTTGCAAGGACTACTCATCAGGTTTTAAAATCCGAAACTCTTAATGCCGACGACACACTTCTCATAGACCTTAAGATTTGCCTGGTAAAACCTGATGGCATTCATTTTTATTATTGGAATTAAAGTGATACGTCATAATTATTGCATTTCGATATAAACCTCCCCCCTCCCCAAATAGAACCTTTTCCCTGCCTTAAGTATCCATAATTATTGCCCAACCAATAATACTAGTTGTTGACACTGCTCCCGAAAGTTTCTGGCTTATTAGTATGCCAAGAACCGAATATTCAAACCACGGTTGTACCCAACAAGCAGTATTAGAGTGTTTTTGAATGCTTTAATAA
The DNA here is from genome assembly GCF_016278715.1 of Marinilabilia sp. Lineage (GTDB taxonomy): Bacteria > Bacteroidota > Bacteroidia > Bacteroidales > Marinilabiliaceae > Marinilabilia. The sequence goes on from NZ_JADQBH010000088.1 coordinate 51,315, forward strand.
TTTATTATGAACTTAAGAAACTTAAAGACATCAACCAAACTAATTTTAGGATTTGGTATCATTATTACGCTTACCGTTGGTATAGCAATAGCTGGAAGAATTGGAATTCAAAAGGTTCATTCTCAATCTATAATTTTATCAAAACTCGGATCGGTAACTTCTGAGTACAACCTGGCCCGCGTTTATACCCGATCTTACGCACATACGAGGGATACCTTTTTTCACACCAAAATGAAAGAGTCCTTTTCAAAAGTTTCCAACGATATTATTGGTTTGAAAGACTATACAACCAATAAAACTGAAAAAGAAATCCTTGACTCCCTCCAGATTTATATATCCATGTATTTTAAAGAATCCCTCGGTTCGGCACAAAACATTGCAGACCTTTCTTCTGTAATTGCCAAAGAAGAACAGATAGGTGGAAAAATCATATCAGAATTATCCCAACCATCTATAAAAAACAATACCGGTTTTGCCGACGGCTTTAATAAGGTCAGATTTCATTCTGTCCAATATATCTTGACCTATAAAGATTCACAATTACAAAAATCAATTAGTTCTTTAGACAATTTACTAAAAAGGCTCAATGGTTTAAATGACAATGCCTTAACAGAAAACCTGCACCAATACAATACCGTACTGGATGAGTTGAATGATATTGGAAAAAAACAGGCAGGTTTTGACAAAACGATTCCTCCAATAGGAGGCCAGGTAACCACCCTTTTTGACAAATTAATGGCCCATGCAAATGGTGAAGCAGCAAATACAAAAAATACATCAACCCTTCTGGTAATAACATTTACAGTTATTGCTTTCCTTTTGGCTCTGATAATTTCGTATTCTATTACAAGATATCTCACTTCAAGACTCCAAAAAGTAATGAATATTGCACAAGAATATGCCGATGGGAATTTAACCGCAACATTATCCAGCACTGATCTAGTCCTGAAAGATGAAATCGGATTACTCATGAGGGCCATTAGCGAAATGGGTCGTAACATAAAAGATGTTGTCCGGTTGATACATAGAAGTTCAGAAAATGTCTCCAATACGACGAATCAAATTAATACTTCCGCCCGGCTCATTTCGAGCGGAGCAAACAAGCAAGCAGCCTCAGCAGAAGAATTAAGTGCGTCGATGGAGGAAGCTGTTTCCAGTATGCAGCAAAACGTTGAAAACGCCTCAAATATTGATACTTTTGCATCCGAATCAGGTAATGACCTAAAGGTGATTTCTACCCAATCACAAAATAGTCTGAAATCTGTTGAACAAATTTCCCAAAAAATTGGAATCATAAATGACATCGCCTTTCAAACAAACATTCTGGCTCTTAATGCGGCAGTTGAAGCTGCAAGAGCCGGTTCAGGTGGCAAAGGCTTTTCCGTTGTAGCAACAGAAATAAGAAAGCTTGCTGAAAAAAGCAAAGGGGCAGCGACTGAAATCATCGCTTTATCAGAAGAGGGATTTCAAATGACTAAAAGAATGGTTTCCCAATTGTCAGAAGTTGTTCCAAAAATTGAAAAAAGCCTCCGGCTAATCAAAGAAATCACAAATTCAAGTAAAGAGCAACTTATTACATCGCAACAAATCAACTCGGTTATCGAAAGTTTAAATGAAATTACTCAGCAAAATGTTGTCTCTTATGAAAAAATTAATTCAAAATCAGAAGAACTTACAACAAACGCAAAAGACCTGCTTGATTCGGTTGTTTACTTCAAAATAAATGAAACGAATATTTAAGAATGAAATATCAGAACGCAAAAAAGAAATTTTAAAAAGGATATAATTAAGGTCAGGAAAACCTCTTATGGCGAAAAAAATTGCTGTCCCGAAACCGGGACAGGCTGCTTAGCTGGCAATATCCAAATCGTCCAGGTTCTCAGCTGGATGACAGGGGTTGATTTTCGATAAAAGCAGCCCGGCCACTTGAGTAAAAAGCAGCACCTACCAGGTGTGGCGGACTCTGATCCGCCACTTTTTTTTTTGCGGCAGAGTTAAACCGGTTTTACTTCATACCCAAACAACCTGAGGTAAGAATGACTATTGGAAGTGAAAATATCATAACCTCACGCTTCCCAATGAATGACACTTCTGGAATACTTCCCCCCATTGATGAATCATCAACAAGGGAGAAATTCATTCAAACAGGATCTTTTTGGATTCATCCATCGTAACAGAAAAAAGGATGCCCCATGATCCCTTGTTTTTCTAAAAACGAGTACGAAATATTCAATTTTATAAAACATTCACCTGTTGGCTTTATTTTCATCCTGTTTCTTTTAAACTTTTATCTGAATTTGAAACAGGAATATCTAAAAAAGCAAATGCAAAAGGTATTTGTCTGCTATATTTGTTTCAACAGCTGAATAACAGAGGTGATTCCATTATCAAAGTTTATTAATTGTACAATACAGCTTTCGACCTTTCCATTCTCAAATCCCCCCCAAAAACCATAATTTGAAATGCTCTGCTGATGCACAATTAGCCGAATTCAAACATGTTTTACTAATAATATCCAATAAAAATGAGAAAAATTAGACTTAAACTATTCTGGCAAAAAAACGGGCGGCCCATGATGTTGTCGGTTTTTATGGCTCTTTTTGCTTTTTCGGGTCTTCAAGCCCAGGGCAAGAAAAACGCACCTGTTTTTTCAGATTTCGTTTATCAGGGTAACGATCAGGTCTATAAAGACCATCCATTGGAGGAAGGTGAATTCTACAATCCGATTCTTCAGGGATGTTACCCGGATCCTGCCATTATCCGCCAGGGAGATGACTATTTTATGGTGCACTCTTCCTTTGCAATGGCTCCGGGTGTACCCCTTTTCCATTCCAACGACCTGGTCAACTGGAAGCAAATAGGTCATGTACTGGATCGTCCTTCACAACTTAAAGTGCATGACTCGGGAATTAGTGCCGGGGTTTATGCCCCAGCCATCAAATACAACCCGCACAATGAAACTTTCTATATGATTACCACGCAGTTTGCCGGTGATTTTGGAAACATCGTGGTTAAAACAAAAGACCCGTTTAACGGATGGAGCGATCCTTACAAACTTAAATTCAACGGCATCGACCCCTCCCTGTTTTTCGATGATGACGGGAAAGCCTATGTGGTGCATAACGATGCACCGGATCCAGGCAAAGAGCTTTATCAGGGACATCGGGTGATTAAAATATGGAATTATGACCTTGAAAACGACCAGGTTGTTGAAGGATCCGACGAAATAATTGTAGACGGTGGTGTGGATCTCTCCAAAAAGCCTATCTGGATTGAGATGCCTCATATATACAAGAAGAATGATAAATACTACCTGATGTGTGCCGAAGGTGGAACAGGTGGAAATCACAGTGAAGTGGTTTTTATCAGTGATAATCCACGTGGACCATACAAGCCCGCACCATCAAACCCGATACTCTCACAAAGACATTTGCCCCAGCACCGTCCAAACAAAGTGGATTGGGCAGGTCATGCCGACCTTGCAAAAGGCCCCAATGATGATAAATACTACGGGGTTTTTCTGGCCATTCGTCCCAATGAAGTAAACCGTGTAAATACTGGTCGCGAAACTTTCATTCTTCCGGTGGACTGGAGTGGTAAATGGCCTGTTTTTGAAAATGGACTGATTCCGTTCGAACCAAAGCTTAAGACACCCGAAGGCGTCGAGAATAAAAGAGGACAAGACGGATTCTTCCCAAATGGCAATTTCACTTTTGCCGATAATTTCAACTCTGAAAAACTCGATTATCGCTGGATTGGTGTCAGGGCTTTCCCTGAAGAATTCATTTCAACTTCCAAAAAAGGTTTGAAAATAACTCCTTTTGAAAATAACATCAAGGCGGTTGCTCCTATTTCTACTCTTTTTCATCGCCAGATGCACAAGAGTTTTTCGGCAACCACAACCATGGAGTACAAACCCGGTTCGGAAAAAGATTTGGCGGGTCTGGTATGCTACCAAAGTGAAAATTTCAACTATGTCTTTGGAATTACAAAAAAAGACAAGGAGTATTACCTCCTGCTGGAAAGAACAGAAAAAGGAAAATCAAAAATCATTGCCAGCAAACAGATTGACATCAAAAAACCTATAAAATTGCAGGTGGTCGCTGAAGGGGATGATTACAGTTTTAACTATTCAGTGGAAGGTGAAGATTTCCAAAACCTTGGTGGAGCTGTGTCAGGAGACATTCTTTCAACCAATGTAGCAGGTGGTTTTACAGGGGCACTAATCGGACTGTATGCCACTTCGGCAAACGAAGCACAACCTGAATAAACTTAATTTCTAAACAAAATACTCAATAATATTTGACTGGGAGTTGTCCAAAAAGTATTAAGGACCAAAAGAATGTCATATTGAAGGTAGTCGAAACATCTGTCTTTCAAGTGAAAAGATTCTTCGACAAGATCAGAATGACATCAAAGTTGGACTTTTTGGACAGCCCCTTTTTTTTTATTCATCAGCAAAAAAACAGATTACTCTAACCAACAGCCCATTACACTTCGCTTCTGCCAGTAAGACCGATGCGAACCAAGCCCCATTTTTTTTAGCAGAGAAAGAAAGCTGCTTACTTAAAACAATATTCAGTTATCCCGAAGTCTCAGGATAATACCCAACTGATAATCAACTCATTACAAAATCAGACAAGCAAACCATAACTTGCTCATAATAAAAACTTTGCGTCATTGCGTCTCTGCGTTTAAGCTTTCTTTACCATACTATTGTTAAAAGAATCGGCTTTCAAAACGGAAGATTCTCTCACTTTTAACTCCGTTTTCAGTATGACCATTTGATGAGAACTCCGGTTTCTTGTTTGATCTAAAAAAAGCCTTGCCGCACTTTCGCCAATCTGAAAGGTTGGATGTATAATTGAAGTTAGTTCGGGAGTGACAACCGTCGCATGAAAATCGTCAGTAAATCCGACCAGTCCAACATCATCTGGAACCTTCAGACCAAAGCTTCTAATCTCCTTCATGGCCGAAAAAACCACAAAATCATTCACCCCAAAAACGGCATCAGGTCTCGTGTATAATTTAAGCATTTTGTTCATCGCCGCCCTGGCAGAAACATCACTCAAATCACATGTTACAACCAGATCAGGATCGATTGGTAAATGACAATCATTCAAGCCGTCATAATAACCTGCAATTCGTTCTTTTGATATATTTAAAAACTCCGGACCGGAAATGAACGCTATTCGACGATACCCCTGCTCATAAAAATGATGAACTACTTTTCTTGATGCCTCCCTGTTATCCACTGTAACACATGAAACCTCATTTTCCATGCATGTCCTGTCAAAAAAAACCAATGGTATATTTCTTTTCAGAAGGTTGTCGAAATGGTCGTAACTCTTTGTTTGCTTACTTAAACACACAATAAACCCTTCAACCCTGGCTTTCAGCAAATTATCAATTGACTCAACCTCCTTTTGAAAGGATTCATTGGAACTGGAAATCAAAACAAAATATCCATTCTCTCTGGCTACACTTTCAATTCCTGAAATAATCGAAGAGTAAAAATGAGTAACAACATCAGGAATAATGAC
>NZ_JADQBH010000214.1 GCF_016278715.1 Marinilabilia sp.
CCTTCCGTCGGCTTCTTCTGCCAATCCAATCAGAAATGTAATCAACGCGTAATCACTGTCTTCGGGAGCAGTTGCCTTTAAAATCTCCAGCAACTGCTCTTTTGCTTTGTCTGTCCGGCCTTCTTCAATTAATGCCTCCGCCTGATGGATCCGGTACGACCTGGTTTCGGGTTTTAAAACCTGCATCAGTGAATCCCGATAGGCCCGGGTTTTATTCAGATAATCGTTTGTACGTACATTGGCTGCATAGTAATTGAAAAACAGGCGGTAAGCTTCGAAGTAACGCGACAAAAGGTCATTCGGGACTTCGTCCTTGTCAGTACTTTCCAGGATTACTTCTGCTTCCCGGAACATTCCTGTGGAAGAATACAGCGTCACCAGTTGGAAATTAGTCTGATAGATGTTTTCGGAAAGGTTTAGTTTCCGGGCACATTTCAGTGCCTCCTCGGCATACACTATTGCAGAGTCGATCTGATATTTTTCGTAAGCTTTGGAAAGCCGGCTGCTAAGGTCGAATACTTCCCGGAATGAAGAACTTTCCTGAAGCCATTGTTTCAGCAGTTCAATCTCCTTCTCTTTCTGCTTCTCGAATTGTTGTTTCTGACCAATGGTTTGGTCCAGACTATCGAGAATTGCTTCCACATTATCCCGGGCAAAGCTGCCCAGAATGGTTGTAAAAAGAAAGAAAATGGGCAGAATGAGTTTTTGCATTTTGATTTTGCTTGCTGAAACGAAGGATTTCTGTACAGGGTAAAATTAATTAAAAATAGAGAATAGCCATAAAATGCATTGTTGTATCTTAGTAGGCTTAATTTTTTGTCTAGAAAAAATATTTTATCATGAAACAAATATTCCTGATTTTCCTGATGTCACTGAGTGGCTTGTTGATTCATGCCGGCAACCTTGTTCCTGCCAATAATGAATTTATTGAATATACGGGGCGGATAGATTTTTCAAATCCTGAATCACCTCAATTTTCTTACTCGGGGGTTTCTATCCGTGCTTGTTTTGAAGGAAGCGGTATCTCTGCTGTTTTGGAAGATGAGAAAGGCGAAAACCGATACAATATCATTCTGGATGGAGTGGTTGTGAATCAGGTTAGTACCAAACAAGGGAAGCACACTTATCTGCTGGCAGAAGGACTGGAAGATACCGGTCACGAAATAGAGATATTTAAAAGAACCGAACTTATTTTCGGAAAAACCAGTTTTCACGGGTTTGAGCTTGCCCGGGACGCATCACTGCAACCCATTACCAACGAGCGGCCTTTGTTTATTGAGTACATAGGAAATTCCATTACATGTGGTTATGGTAATGAGGGGGTTAATGGCGAAACTTTTGGACCCGAAACAGAAAATCATTACATGACTTATGCCGCCATTACTTCGCGGAATTTCAACGCCCGTCACATGGCTGTTTCCAAATCGGGCATTGGTATTTATCGCAATTATGACGGGCCGGCTGAAGGCAACGAGGATTGTATGCCTAATTTTTATGACCGGATATTTTTGTACGACGAGACACCAAAATACGATTTTGCGGTGCAACCGGATGTTGTTTGCATCAATCTGGGAACAAATGATTTTAGCACGGTTGGCGGCGATTCTGCGCTATATGTCAGCAACTATCTGCGGCTAATCGAAACCATCCAGGCAAAATACAATCATCCCCGGATAGTTTGCTTGTTGGGTTCTATGATGTCGGGCAAGGTGCTTGATGAGGTTAGAGGCTATGTGCAATTTATTGCCCGTACCGCCAACCGGAAAGGGATGGGACCTGTGACCTTTTTCGAAATGTCTGCCCAGACAGGTGACCTTGGTATTGGTGTGGATACTCATCCAACAGTGGCACAACACCAGAAAAATGCCGCTGAACTCACGGCTTATCTTGCTGAACTCATGGACTGGGAGGTTGTGGAAAGCAGGGTAGCTTCTGTGCATTAATATCTTGGAGGTTAAATGTTTGTTGCCTGACGGGCTGAATATGCGAAAAGTATTAACTTTATCGAATATTAATATTTTTAAATTTCAAAGAACTCTGTCCCTATGAAAATTTTTACTTCTCTGGCCGCCTTTCTGGTAGCCATCCTTATTTTTGTTGGTTGTCAATCTCCCCAAAAAGATGATGCTCCCGCACATTCTCCGTTTCATCCTAAAATCAGCGCTTTTACTTCCGGCCAGATTTCTGCCAGCGCTCCGGTGATGGTTGAGTTTTCATCTCCTGTTCCGAAAGCGGAAGCAGGAAAAACTGTAGCTGAGGGGGTCATCACTTTTTCTCCGTTAGTGAAAGGAGTGGCGGTTTGGGCAGGTAATCGTACCCTGGTTTTCAAACCTGAGGAGATGCTTCCTTCGGGTACTGATTTTAAGGTTGAAGTTGGTCTGTCAAAATTGTTGCCTGATGAGGATGAATCATTCTTCTTTACTTTTCGCACCATTTCGCAAAATGCGTGGTTAAGTGTGGAAAATATTCAGCCGGTTTCTGTTTCAGAATATGATTCTTATACGGTAACTGCCAGAGTTGCATTGGCGGATGTGGCGGAGGATGAAGTGGTAGAGAAAAATGTAACGGTGACTTTTAATGGTAAGGAGTTGCGGCCGGAGTGGACACACATCGACGGTCGTGTTCATGAGCTTTCGGTGTCCGGTTTGTCGCGTGGCAGCTCGGGTACCGAATTATTGATTGAAGTTCCTGAGGGTCCCCTTTCTCCGGATGATGATCGTGAACTAGAGGTCACGATTCCTGCCCTTGGCGATTTCAAAATTGTTTCTGCCCGCAAGGAGTCTTCACCGCGGAACGTAATTATAGTAACTTTCAGTGACCCCATAGACCCGGCTCAGGATATTTCGGGATTATTTGTGATGGAGGGCGTGGATCTGGACTGGAATATTGACAACAATAAAGTAGAGCTTTATCCGGGAGAATCAGTTACCGGGCTTCAGAAACTGGATGTCTTGCCGGAAATAAGGAATGTTGCCGGAGAGAAATTAAACATAATGGGGGCATTTTCTTTCTCTTTTTCTACCGAAGCTCCTCAGGTTGAGTTGTTGGGAGAAGGAACCATTATGCCTTTTTCTGATGGGTTGTTCTTGCCTTTCAGAGCAGTAAGCCTGAAGTCGGTGAAAGTTAGGATTATCAAAATTTATGAGCACAATGTCGGCCATTTTCTTCAGATAAATCAGTTGGGAGGAGAATCCCAGCTGAAGCGGGCAGGCCGGCTGGTTCACAGGCAGCGAATTGCCATTGATAATGATCCCACTTTGGACCTAAATCAATGGAATACTTTTTCGCTTGACCTTTCCAAATTCGTGCAGCCGGATCCGGGAGCCATCTACCGTGTGGAGTTGGGCTTCGAAAAGGAAGACGCCATATATGCATGTGCAGGAGACGATGACTCCGAGTCAACAATTACAACCGAGTCTGATCCGGATGATGATTTTTGGGATAGGCCGGATGATTACTATTCTACTTATCCATACAATTATGACTCTAATTACAATTGGTACGACCGGGACGATCCATGTTCTGAATCCTTCTATACCCGTGACCGCTGGGTAGCTACCAATGTGCTGGCTTCCAATCTGGGTTTAATGGCCAAACGGGGTACCAATGGTGAAATGCTGGTGACTGTTACCGATTTGCGCAATGCTCAGCCACTTAAGGGAATTGAAGTGGAGGTTTTTAATATGCAAATGCTGCCAATTACCAAAGGTATTACTGATAAAGATGGCTTTGCAGCTCTTGCTTTTAAGGAGACTCCTTTCCTGTTGGTGGCCAGGCAGGATAAACAGCGCGGATATCTAAAATTATATGAAGGAGAGGCCCTGCCGCTCGACCGTTTTGATGTATCAGGAGAGACCGTGAAGGAAGGCCTTCGGGGATTTATTTTCGGCGAACGGGGTGTCTGGCGCCCAGGTGATTCCATTTTTGTTTCATTTATGCCGGTGGAAAGCCGACCGGGCACTTTACCCGCCAATCATCCGGTAACTTTTGAATTGACCGATCCACGCGGACGGTTAATCGATCGTCAGGTGAGTTCTCATCCCCGGAATTTGCTCTACACCTTTCGTACTTTGACATCCGAAGAGGCTCCAACAGGTATGTGGCTGGCGCGTATCTCAATGGGAGGGGTGGTTTTTGAAAAAACATTGCGTGTGGAGACTATTCGGCCAAACAGACTTAAAATAAATCTGGATTTTGGGGCAGAAGAACTTCAATCCGGTGAGTCCACCGATTTTTCTGTCCATTCGGAATGGTTGCATGGTTCTCCGGCATCGGATCTTAAAGCCGATGTGCGGATGACTGTAAAAGAACGCAAAACCACATTTTCAGATTATTCAGGATACAATTTTGAAGACATTACTCGTGAATTAGAAGCATCGGAAGTGACTATTTTTGACGGCATTCTGGACGATGAAGGAAATGCTTCATTCAGAGAAAGAGTACCTTCGTTTAGCCGGGCTCCCGGCAAATTAACTGCTCAGTTTACTTCGCGGGTGTTCGAGCAGGGAGGGGCCTTCAGTATTTCATCGCAGCAGGTTCCTTTATCGCCTTTTGAAGTATATACCGGTATGCGAACTCCTTCTGGAGACGATCGCGGATTGCTTCTGACCGATGAGGATCATGCCATTGAAGTAGTGAGTGTTGATGCCGCCGGAAATCCGGTTGGAGGGCAGAATCTGACCTATAGCATTTACAAAATTGAGTGGCGTTGGTGGTGGGAGAAATCCGATGAGGATCTGGGACGGTATGTCTCATTCCAAAGTAACAACCGAATAGACCATGGAATGGTGACCACTTCAGGCAGTGGAAAAGCCAGTTTTGATTTAAGAATAAACAAACCTGAATGGGGGCGTTATCTTATCAGGGTAGTCAATGCCGCTTCCGGACACTCTGCGGCTGCCACCGTTAGTGTTGACTGGCCCGGCTGGGCACGTGAGTCACGGGGTGGAGATGGCGCGTCAGAATTGATATTTTCCAGCGATAAAAAGAGTTACAAAGTTGGTGAGGAGGTTTTAGTTTCTTTTCCTTCGTCTGAGCAGGGGCGGGCGTTGGTATCTATTGAAACCGGAAGCCGGATTTTGAAAAGCTGGTGGATTACCCCCGAATCTAAAGAGACCCGGTTTTCCTTTAAAGCTACGCCGGAAATGAGTCCGAACATATATGTGAGTGTCACATTGATTCAACCGCATGCCCAAGCGGGCAATAATAGGCCTATCAGACTTTATGGAATCGTTCCTGTAATGGTCGAAGATCCTGAAACACGACTGCTGCCGCAAATTAAAACGAATGATACATGGTTGCCCGGAGAAGAGGCCGTCGTTGAAGTGAGTGAAGAGAACAATGAAGACTTTGATTATGTGGTTGCGGTGGTGGATGAAGGGTTGCTGGATCTTACAGGTTTCCGAACGCCTAATCCCTGGCAACGGTTTAATTCCAGGCAGGCTTTGGGGATTCAGACCTGGGACTTGTATGATGAGGTGATTGGTGCCTTTGGCGGTAAAATAGAAAAATTGTTTAGTGTGGGGGGGGATGGAGAACTCTCCGGAGGCGGAAGCAAAAATCAGATGCGTCGTTTTGAGCCGATGGTTCGGTTTTTTGGCCCATATCATCTTAAGGGGGGAACAAAAAAACACCGCTTTATTGTTCCTGAATACACCGGTTCTGTAAGGGTGATGGTGATAGGAACCAATGGCACTGCAACAGGTAGTGAGGAATCTACCGTGAAGGTGAAGAAACCGGTGATGGTTTGGAGCTCCTTGCCTCGGGTTATGGGGCCTGAACAGAAGCTTTGGTTGCCCGTGACGGTTTTTGTCACTGATGAAAAAGTAAAGGATGTGACCGTTTCTTTGAAGGGCTCGGAGCACTATGAAATATTAGAAGGGAGTTCTCAAAAACTTACATTTGATAAGCCCGGAGAACAGACAGTTTATTTTGAATTGGAAACAAAGTCCCTTACCGGTTTATCCAGGCTCACGATTAAAGCCGAGAGTCGTGGGGGTGAAGATGAAATCCACAAAAACCTAATGATACGTATGCCTAATCCGCCGGTGACGAAAACCATCTTTTCAAGTCTGAAAGGGAATGCTTCCGAATCTTTGCATTACGAATTGCCGGGTATTGCCGGCACCAATTCTATGCAGTTGGAGGTTAGTGCCATCCCACCAATGGATTTGACCGGACGTCTCTCCTTTCTATTGAAGTATCCACATGGTTGTATTGAGCAGGTTACTTCCGGTGGATTTCCTCAATTATATCTCGACCAAATAGTGGAGATGAATGAGGAACAGAAAGCCAGGGCTCGTGAAAATATTGGCAGTGTTCTGTCCAGATATAGTTCCTATCAAACTCCTGAGGGCGGTTTTGCTTACTGGCCCGGCCAGTCGTACCCCAACGAATGGGGCTCCTCCTACGCCGGACACTTCCTGCTGGAGGCCGAAAAACAGGGATATATGGTTAAGCCATCCGTGAAATCAGCCTGGTTAAAATGGCAGAAGCAACGGGCGAAAGCGTGGTTACCCCGTTCCGATGGCAACTATTATTCATCAGAACAGATGATTCAGGCGTACCGTTTGTTCACTCTGGCACTGGCTGGCGAGCCGGTTGTTGGAGCCATGAATCGCTTGCGTCAGCAGGGCGACCTTGTTTTGCAGGCCCGATGGCTTTTGGCATCTGCTTACTCCATTTCGGGGATGCAGGATGTGGCGATTGAGTTGATGGATGGCAATAGTGACGCACGAGAAGTTGAAGTTTTATATCAAACCTATGG
>NZ_JADQBH010000162.1 GCF_016278715.1 Marinilabilia sp.
TTGGTCGTATGTTCTTTCCGCTTTAAGCTTGTTAATAGCCCGGGCAATAGGGTCTATTTGCATCACCATGCCCGCCCCGCCTCCAAAGGGATAATCATCTACCCGTTTATGTTTATCTTCTGAATAGTCGCGAACATCATGAAGATTGATATCAACGGCGCCTTTCTCAACGGCTCTTTTTATAATGGATTCACTGAATGGCCCCTGAAACATAGCGGGGAACAGTGTTAGTATATCAATTCGCATGAACTTATATTTTTTGCAAAGATAGGAAAAGGGAATGAGGCAAAGAAAAAGCAACAGAGCAGAGTCATCCACTTTTCGGTCTGAAACAGTTATACCCCTTATCAATGAACTATTAGCAATTATAAATGAATAATTAGGAAAATTAGTTTAACAGCTTTATTAACCACTTCATCTGCCTGTATCCGGGGATTGGAACAGATATACCGGGTATACATATTAACTTCTACTTATTCCAATAAAACTCCTGACATGCTAAAATCCTCATTTTGATGTAAAAATATTTGAGGTTTGCAGTATATTTGATAGTTTCGTAGAAACATTTTTAGTGATAAGAGCCAATAAAGCTTTGTCGCATCTTTAAAATACAAAAAGATGGAAGCCAACGATCTAAACAAATCATCTGAAGAGCAGGTGAATTTGGATTCAGAGAAACAACCTGAAAATATGGAGTCCCGGGACATCGATCCTGACCAAACACCCCACGAAGAAGAACAACACCCCGCACAGGTTGTTGACGAAAAAACCGACCACCAGGAGCAGCCGGATTTGGAAGAAACCGAATCCGGGCAGGAGTCGCCAATTCAAACCCCGGAAGCAGAAACGGAATCTGATGACCAGGTCGGGGAAGACGGGGAAGAAGAAACTGAATCTCAGGAGGAAGTTCATGACGATGAGAAGGAGGCGCCAGTAGCCCCTGAAGAACTTAAAGACAAGAACCAACCCGAAGAGGTGGATTATTCGGCCTTTTCTCGCGAAGATTTGCTTAGGCATTACCATCAATTACTCAACGATTATTCGGCGGGTCCTATTAAAGGACATGTTGAGGCCATTCGCAAGGAGTTTGAACGCAAGAGTGCTGCCGAACTGGCAAAATTAAAACAAAATTTTATTGCCTCAGGCGAACCGGCAGATTCTTTCACTCTGCCCCACGACAACCTTTCGGATGAAATGCAAAGCGCGATACAACAATATCGGAAGAAACGTGATGAAGAGCGTTCGCAGAAGGAAGAAGAGAAAAAGAAGAACCTGGCCGCCAAATACGAAGTAATTGAAGGCATCAAAGATTTAGTTAACCGGCAGGAATCGCTCCAACATACATTTGATGACTTCAGGAACCTTCAGCAGCGATGGAGAGAAATAGGGCCTGTACCACAAAGTGAGCTTCATGACATGTGGGAAAACTATCATTTGCATGTTGAAAATTTCTACAACTACATCAAAATAAACAAAGAACTCCGGGATCTTGACCTGAAAAAGAACTATGAAATAAAACTGGCTTTGTGCGAAAAGGCTGAAAAACTGCTTTTGGAACCATCAATTGTCAAAGCTTTTAAAATACTTCAAAAATACCACGAACAATGGCGTGAAGCAGGCCCGGTGCCACGCGAGAAAAAGGAAGAATTGTGGCAACGGTTTCATGAAACCACAGTAAAGATAAACCAGGAACATCAGGAACACTACGAAAACCTAAAAGAGCAGCTTCAGAAGAATCTGGAAGCCAAACAGGAGCTTTGTGAAAAAGTGGAAGCCATCCTGGAACAAGATCTGAAATCCCCTAAAGAGTGGGAAAAGAACAGCAAAGCCATCATCGAAATACAGAAAATTTGGAAAACCATAGGTTTTGCCCCAAAAAAGGAAAATCAGGAAATATATCTGCGATTCCGCACTGCCTGTGATAAATTCTTTGACAACAAACGCGAATTTTTCAAACAATATAAGGACGATCAGCAAAACAACCTGCAGCTTAAGAATGAACTGGTGGAGCAGGCTGAAGCCCTGAAAGAAAGCACCGACTGGAAAAGCACGACTGATGAACTGATCCGTATTCAGAAGAAATGGAAAGAGATAGGTCCTGTGCCACGAAAGCATTCCGATGAAATCTGGAAAAAATTCCGCGGTGCATGTGACCATTTCTTTAACCGAAAGTCAGATTTTTTCAGCAAAAAAGATGAAACTCAGGATGAAAACCTGAAACACAAGGAAGCGTTGCTCGAAGAGCTTGGGCAATACGAACCCGATGAAAACAATGAAAAAAGTTTTGCCACACTCCAGGATTTTCAGCGAAGATGGTCCGAAATAGGATTTGTTCCCATCAAGGAGAAAGACCGGGTGAACCAGGAGTTTCGCAACCTGATTAATGCCCGTTTCGACCATTTAAACATGGACGAAGCCAACAAAGCCGTGCAAAAATTCAGGAATAAACTGGAAAACTGGAAAAACGAGGGTCAGTTTGACGACCGAATAATCCAGGAGCGCAACAAAATCATTGGAAAATTAAAGCAATTGGAAAATGACATTATTCTCTGGGAAAATAACATTGGTTTTTTTGCCAAGTCAAAAAGTTCAGAAGCATTGATTCGCGACTTCCACAATAAAATCGAAAGTGGGAAACGAAATATCAGGATGCTTAACGAGAAACTGGATCTCATAGAGGAGATAGAAAGGCAAAGGTAGTGGTGAAGGCGCCACGCCCCTTGATTTTATAACTAAAGGACACACATTCCGGGTACTTTTTGCTAACTTTGTGGCTTAAAATTTCAAAAATAAGTACAATCGTTGAATCTTAAAATATTGGAACTGTGCCCGATACACGTTATGTTTTTGTTACCGGAGGTGTAGCATCCTCATTAGGAAAAGGAATTATCTCGGCTTCTCTGGCCAAACTTCTTCAGTCACGCGGATACAGGGTAACTATCCAGAAGCTGGATCCCTATCTGAATGTAGATCCAGGAACACTCAACCCATACGAACATGGGGAGTGTTATGTCACTGAAGATGGAGCTGAAACCGATTTAGATCTAGGCCATTACGAGCGTTTTCTTAATGTCCCTACATCGCAGGCCAACAATGTGACCACCGGCCGGATTTATCAGAACGTCATCAATAAAGAACGAAAAGGTGACTATCTGGGGAAAACCGTTCAGATTATTCCTCACATCACCGACGAGATTAAGCGAAACATCAAACTGTTGGGCAGCAAACACAAATTTGATGTGGTAATCACAGAAATTGGAGGAACCGTGGGCGACATTGAGTCATTGCCCTACATAGAAGCCGTTCGTCAGCTGAAATGGGAATTGGGACACCGGGCTGCGGTAATTCACCTTACGTTGGTACCTTACCTGGCCGCAAGTGGTGAACTGAAAACGAAGCCCACACAACATTCGGTAAAGTCACTTCTGGAAATTGGGGTTCAACCTGACGTATTGGTTCTTAGAACCGAACATGACCTCTCCAGTGACATCCGCAAAAAAGTTGCTTTGTTTTGTAATGTTGACAGCAGGGCAGTAATTCAATCCATCGATGTTTCATCCATCTACGAAGTGCCCGTAAAGATGCAGGAAGAAGGGCTGGATGAAATTATTCTCGAGAAATTGCAACTCCCCATTGAAGGAAAGCCTGAACTTAAAGACTGGAAAAACTTTCTGAGCAAACTAAAAGCAGCAAAAAAGACCATCCGGGTCGGACTGGTTGGCAAATACGTAGAACTGCCGGATGCATACAAATCTATCATTGAAGCATTGCACCATGCCGGCACGTACAACGATCGTAAGGTTGACATCAGACTGCTTCATTCCGAAAACATCAATCCGGAAAATGTGGAGAACACCTTAAAGGATCTCCACGGTATATTAGTAGCTCCCGGCTTTGGTCACAGGGGTATTAGCGGAAAAATTCTGGCTGTAAAATATGCCCGTGAAAATAATGTTCCCTTCTTTGGAATTTGTCTGGGCATGCAATGTGCCGTAATTGAATTTTCACAAAACATTCTTAAACTGGAGAAAGCCAATTCCCGGGAGATGGATCACAACACCCCAAATCCTGTAATTGACCTCATGGAAGACCAAAAAAATATCACAGATAAAGGCGGAACCATGCGTTTGGGAGCTTATGAATGTGATGTAAAAAGCAAAACCAATTCGGCCCGTGCCTATCAAAAAGAGGTGGTACATGAACGCCATCGTCATCGCTATGAATTTAACAACGAATACCTGCAACAATTCGAGGACGCAGGAATGATAAGTGCCGGAATGAACCCCGACACAGGATTGGTCGAAATAATTGAGATCCCTAAACACAAATGGTTTGTTGGCGTGCAGTTCCACCCCGAATACAGCAGTACCGTAATCAACCCCCACCCCATGTTTATGGCCTTCATTAAAGCAGCTATTGAGCATGAAGAGGAAGCGAAACAGGGGTAAGGTTAGAGGGCTGGAGGTCAAAACATGAGAATACCCTGAAAAAAATTATTAACTCAATGATTATTGCAAAACCTTACCGTACTATTGTCAATAAAGTAAATTAAAATACAAACAATCACAGATAATGGATAAAAATTCGATAACAGGTCTTTTACTTATCACAGCAATTCTTGGTTTATTCTGGTGGATGAACAAGCCATCGGACGAAGACCTGGCAGAGCGCAAACGACTACTGGACTCTATGAGCCAGGTAGAGCAATTTAGAGCTGTAGAGGCTGAGAAAAACGTTCAATCGGCTGCGAATGTGGAATTGACTGACAAAGCATTGCAAAGCAGCACGAAAGATAGTGCCCGAATGCAAGCCGCAGGAATCCTGGCCCCATACATTAAAGGAGAACAACAATTTACCACACTTGAAAACGAAAAATTAAAAGTAACCTTCTCAAATCTCGGAGGTCGCATCTATTCGGTTGAACTCAAGGAATTTAAGACATTCGACGGCAAACCATTGCTGTTATTTGAAGGTAATGACAATCGATATGGATTTAATTTCACTTACAACACCAATATTTATCATACCAATGACCTCTATTTCGACATCGTAAAGAGTGGCGATAACTCTGTAAGTTTTGAGATTTCGGGTCCTGAAAGAGAAAACCTGAAGTTGACCTACAACTTAACGGACGATGTCAATATGGTAGAGCACCATATTTCTGCCCGGAATCTTGGTGGCAAATTTGATGTTCCCCGCAATGCCCTGGATTTGGAGTGGTATCAGAAAATGCCTGCCCAGGAAAAAGGACGCACGGCCGAAATCCAAAACTCCGGAATTTATTTCAAATATCATCAGGCCGATGTGGACGATATTTCCGGCGCCGGCAGTAATGATGAGGATCTGAGAACATCGGTAAAATGGATTGCTTTTAAGGACCAGTTTTTCAGCTCCGTGCTGATAGCCCAGGAGAGTATGTCCAGTGCCTATGTGGAAACCAATGTTATTGAAGATGAAACCAATCCGTTTCTGCGCATCAATCAGGCCGAAGCAGCTGTTCCATTTAGCTTTACAGAGGACGATGACGCAGCCATGAAATTTTTCTTTGGCCCCAATCACTTCTATACATTAAGATCGTACGGAGATCTGGATCTGCACCAGCTCCTTCCACTGGGATGGGGAATCTTTGGGTGGATAAACCGGTATGCTGTAATTCCGGTTTTTAATTTTCTCGAAGGTTTTATTGGAAGTTACGGAATTATCATCCTGATCCTTACCATTCTGATCAAGCTGGTTTTGTTTCCCCTCACCTACAAGTCGTACATGTCAACGGCCAAAATGAGGGTTTTGAAACCTCAGATTGACGAAATCAACGAACGAATTCCCAAGGATAAAGCCATGGAGCGCCAACAGGCCACGATGGCATTGTACCGAAAAGTAGGGGTAAATCCCATGGGTGGATGTTTGCCCATGTTGTTACAAATGCCTATCCTGATTGCCTTATTCCGGTTTTTCCCCGCATCTATCGAATTGCGCCAGGAGAGTTTTCTGTGGGCAACCGACTTATCAACCTACGACAGCATTTGGGATTTACCGTTTGACATCCCGTTTTATGGAGCCCATGTGAGTTTGTTTACCCTGCTGATGGCCGCTACCAACATTTTCTACACGCGCATCAACCAGGAAATGACACAATCATCGGCCCAAATGCCCGGAATGAAAGGAATGATGTACATGATGCCTGTGATGTTCCTGTTTTTCTTCAACAGCTATGCTTCAGGATTGAGCTACTACTATTTCATCTCCACCCTGATTACTGTAGGACAAACACTTCTGATTCGTCAGTTTGTGGATGAAAAAGCCATCCTTGCAAAGCTGAAAGCCAATCAGAAGAAACCGGCCAAAAAATCGAAATTCCAGGCCCGTTTGGAACAAATGTCCAAACAACAACAACAAATGCAAAAGGGAAAAAGCAAAAAGCCCGCAAAGAAATAAATAATTACAACTGATTTGTTAAATTAGAGGTGTATCTGGAAGATGCACCTCTTTTTTTTCATCCCAAAAGTAGTTGGTTAATGAATATCTCTATATTTGCCATTTCCAAGGTTGAAAACTCGTAATGCGACCATCTTTAAATTTTCCACTTTGGAATCGAAAACACTACTGTCCGACAAAAAAAGCGTTTTAACTTTTTGCGCTCAAGCCGCGCGGGCTTTTACTTTTTTTGTTCACGAGATA